>JABDQZ010000256.1 GCA_013041975.1 Gammaproteobacteria bacterium | reverse complement strand
CCGATAATACCTATTGCATACACCCGGGAGGATCAGCTCAAACCGGTTATGAAGCTGTGTTAAAACACTGGTCCCATGTTCTGGGGGGCAGTCAACCTGCGAAAATTGAATACCGGGTGATTTCGGCTCAGAAAAACCAACAAGTTGCCATTCACCTGGTAGAAGAATCCATTGGTAGCGACAAGATTGTGGTAATTGCGACCAATACCTACATCAATACTGATAATGGCTGGCGCCTGTATTCCCATCATGCCTCAATGCCACCCCCGAAAAAGCAGCATGCTGCTGAGGTTCATCAGGTCCACTGAAATTATTATAAATTGCTGCAGGCAATTTTAGCCTGATTGATTCTGGTCACAGACCTGCGTGTTATAATTCCCATACAAGATTCACGTAGTGCTATCCAATGGATATATCTCTAAAAAACAAAAGCGAACGGTTCCAAATCCTGCATCGCCTGTTCTGGCTGCGAAACCTCGCCATTATGGTGCAATTGCTGGTGATCATCAGTGTGATGGGCCTTCTGGATATTGCCTTACCTTTTGAAGCACTGATGGTGGTGGTATCCATAGAAACCCTGTTCAACCTGTTTATGGCGTGGCGACTGAAAAACCGGTTTCCGGTTACCGAAACAGAAATTGTTTTCAACCTGGCGTTCGATGCGCTGATTCTGGGTGCATTGCTGTATTACAGCGGTGGCTCGACCAACCCGTTTGTTTCCCTTTTTCTGGTACCTATCGCGCTGGCAGCTTCCTTTATCTCCATGGGTTATGTCATCAGTATCGCCATTCTATGCATTCTGCTTTACAGCTTCCTGATGCTGAATCACTACTCCTTACCTTCTGCCCATGGACGCTTCGGCGGAGACTTCAACCTCCATGTTATCGGTATGTGGATCAATTTTATTCTGTCTACCATCGTGGTCGTTATTTTTATCACTGAACTGGCAAAGCAGGCCAGAAGACACACGCATAAGCTGGCCGAGAACGAAAAAGAACTGATGCGAAACGAGTATATTGTTTCTCTCGGTACACTGGCGGCCGGCACAGCCCATGAAATCAGTACACCGCTCTCTAATATTGGCATGATGGCTGATGAACTTGTCGCCAACCCGGCTGACAAGGCACTGGTTCGCGACTTTGCTCAAACCATCAAGGAACAACAGCAACACTGTGTGAACCAGTTACATTTATTGCGTAGTACTTCGGATCAGCAACAAGATGAACTGAGCGATGCAGGTAGTGCACATGACTTGCTGGATGGCATTCTGGATCGCTGGTCACCCATGCGGCCTGAAATCAGAATCAGGCGAAAATTTACTCTGCAGGACTCGGCAGACATCATTATTCCCCCTACCATTTCGCATGCAATTATCAACCTGCTTAACAATGCTGCAGATGCCTCTTTGGAAAACCATCATTCAGACATCATTGTGTACGCAGCCGTTAAAGATAACAGGCTGATTATTGATATTGATGATTTCGGCAAGGGATTTAACGATGAGCAGATAAATCTTGCCGGAAACATCGCGTTTTCGACCAAAAAGCAAGGGCTGGGGGTTGGGCTAATGCTTTCCCATGCCAGCCTGGCCCGTTATGATGGTAAAATCACCATTCACCGCAGGGATGATGGTGTGCGTTCCACTCTCTGTATTCCAATTGATAACATTCAGGCATGATGCATAATACCGTTCTGACAATTGATGACGACCAGGTCTTCTGCCAGCTGGTAAAGCGCGGCCTGGAACGCCATGACTATGAAGTGATCATCGCCAATGATGAAACATCAGCCTTGCAACAGGCAAAAACTCATCCGCTTGACTTCGTACTGCTTGATCTTCGCCTGGGCGATGCTTCGGGCATACAGTTGATTGAACCACTTCTGGAAATAAGCCCTCAATCACAGATCATTGTAATGACCGGTTATGCCAGCCTGACCACAGCTGTGCAGGCCATCAAGCTGGGAGCAGTTAACTACCTTGCCAAACCCGTTGATATTCCCACTCTGCTGAAGACACTGGAAAAACCGGAAGCGACTGAGGAAGTAACACAAACGCCCCAGGAAGAGCTCAGCCCTACTTCACTGAAAAGACTGGAATGGGAGCATATCCAACGCATACTGCATGAAAATGATGGCAATATTTCAGCGACAGCAAGGCAACTGAACATGCACCGCCGCACCTTGCAGCGCAAGCTTCAGAAAAAACCTTCTGACTAGTCTGTTGATGGTTAAAACGGCACTTACAACCCATGTGAGAGTGATTATTGGCTCAACTCTGGCCGCAGCAATCCATGCGGCTGCCTTCTATGGCTATCCATACCATGACTCGATGTCAGGTGCTGCTGAACAGGAAAGCCCTGTTAACCTGGAAATCAGCTTTACCTTACAGCCTTCAAGGGTCGTGCAGGAAATTTCCCAGTCTGAAGAGCAACCGCAGACAACCAACATCGATTTGCAGGAAACCGATAGCCAATCTCAAGAACCAGTAAAAAACGTTGTCAAACAGGAAATGCCAATCAAGCCCATAAAGGGCAACCAGGTTCTTGAAAAAAAACCCAGCAAGATAGCCATACATTCCGTCAAGCCTGTCATTCAAAAACAGGACAGCGTCAGCCAACCGGTTATTGTCGTAGAAGATGTTCTCGCTGTTCAGAAACAGCAAGACCTGTTTATAAACGAATTACTGGATCAAATTGAAAACAACAAGTTTTATCCGAAAAAGGCCAAACGCAGAAATATACAGGGTACGGTAAGGGTTGAGCTAAGTCTTGATGACACTGGCAAACTCGTATCACTGCAATTATTTGAAGGTCACAAGATATTACGTAAGGCAACGGCAACAGCCATCCAGGCAACCGCACCGTTTAGCGCACCACCTTCCTCATTGACAGTTCCCCAGACAATAAAGTTTGGTGTCCATTACCAGTTCCGATAGCCAATGGAAACGAGCAATAAACTGATACCCTCTTTAATACTCATCGGTCTTTTAGTTACCATGGTAAAAATCACGCTTGCAAGCGAAAATAAAAATCACATCGCACCGATGGTATATGTAGAACGATGCAGCTTTGATTTCGAAGGCAAAAATTGCGGTGAAATTGCCAAGAATGTCATTTTCTTATCATCCGAAGAATTTCTTAGCTTTACTGATTATTGGGCCGTTGGAAGACAAGGCAATTACAAAATGTATCTATCCTGCCTTGACCCAAAGCAGGGAAGGTACATAAATGGTAACCGGACCTTGATTACGGTTGTTGTTGCGGGACCTGGTTTAGGCAAAGCTCATGAAATTGCCAGGCAATTGATTTCCGAATTTTCATCTGAACTACCTGAAAACAAAAATAATCTATCTCACTGTACAGCACCGTAGATTACGCAGACTCACTCAATTACTTCATTCTTCCAGCGGTAAATTCCCACCACTTTTTCGCAGGCTGGATTTAAATCCGGGTTACCGGATTGCCTTCACGAATCCAGCTGGTAATACCGTATTTCACATTATAGACATTGGTATAACCGAGTTCTTTTGAAAGATGATTTGACAAGGCCCGGGTGCGGTTACCGGTGCGGCAGATCAGGATAATCGGCTGGTCTTTATTGATATTCTTTGTAAAGGCAGGAAGAAAGCCTGGCATCAAGCGACCTCCTTTATCAAAAGAAGTCAGCTTCTGGCTGCCTTTAACTACGCCGGTCTGTTTCCATTCCTCCGGGCGACGGATATCGATAATGGTGACACCTTCGTCCAGCATGGTTTTCAATTGCTGGTTATCGACATTGTAATAGAGGATTTCCTCCGAACAGCCGGACAGGGTCAATAACACGATGAATGGCAGAAGCAGTTTTTTCAGCACGGGATACTCTCCGCTTTAAAAATCAATTGCGGTCAATTATTCCAGAATCCTGGTTGCGAGAAAACCCGGTTATTTCAGTGGTCAGGTCGAAAATTCAAACCATGGCGGGTATTAAAGTTTCCATCTTCTTCAATAACAGCAGTTTCGACTTTCCATTCATCCCTCATGACAGGCACAACTT
>JABDQZ010000254.1 GCA_013041975.1 Gammaproteobacteria bacterium | reverse complement strand
CATATGGGCAGTTGATCTTGATTTACCGCTATCTGGCGGACCAGGCAGTGGTGAGGGACTGGTTTTGCTGGGTACCACAGATGGTGAAGTCGTTGCCCTTAGCGCAGAAAATGGTGAACAGCTGTGGAAAGCACAGGTCAGCAGTGAAGTGCTGTCAGTACCTGCAGCAGCATCCGGTGTTGTTGTGGTTCATAGTATCGATGGCAAACTGGTTGGATTAAGTGCAATTGATGGCAAACAGCTTTGGCTTTACAGCCGCAAGGTGCCGGTACTGACGTTAAGAGGTACCAGTTCACCGGTCATTAATGGTGGTGTCGTTTATACCGGTTTTGCCGGTGGTAAGCTGGTGGCACTGGATCTGCAAAAAGGTTTTGTGCAGTGGGAGGTTTCGATCACCGCACCGTCCGGTCGTTCTGAGCTGGAGCGTATGGTTGATATCGATGGTGATCCTTTCATCACTGATGGGACTATTTACGTTGCAACCTATCAGGGTGAATTTGCCGCTGTCAGTGAATACAGTGGAACCCTGTTGTGGCGTCGTAAACTATCATCCTATTCAGGTATCGATGCTGACTGGCGTAATCTCTATATATCTGATGATACCGGCAATGTCTGGGGTATCAATCCTGTAGACGGAGCCGCGATGTGGAAGCAGGATAAGCTGCTGAATCGTCGTCTGTCTGCACCTGCCGTGATTGATGGCTATGTCGTTGTCGGAGATTATCAAGGCTACCTGCACTGGCTATCACATGATGACGGCAAAATGGTTGCTCGTACCCGTGTTGGTAGTAGCGCAATCACAGCAGCCCCGGTCATGAGTGATGGTGTGGTCTATGTTTTTGGTGATGGTGGCGCACTGGCTGCTGTTCAACCGGTTCAATAGTCTTCCCGTACGCTTGCCATGTTGCCTGTTATTGCCCTGGTTGGTCGTCCCAACGTTGGAAAATCCACATTATTCAATCGCCTGACGCGTTCGCGTGACGCACTGGTTGCCGATCAGCCAGGGCTGACGCGTGATCGTCAGTATGGTGTTGGAAAACTGGGATCGCGCCCTTACCTGGTGGTGGATACCGGCGGTATCAGCGGTGGTATCGAAGGTGTTGAATCCCTGATGGTAGACCAGGTGCAGATGGCGATTTCTGAAGCTGACCAGGTTCTCTTTCTGGTTGATGCCCGTCATGAGTGTTCAGCAGCTGATGAAGCGATTGCAGAAGAACTGCGACGTACCGGCAAACCGGTCAAGGTCGTGGCCAATAAAAGTGAAAATCTCGACAACCTGGAAGCTGCCAGCGCTTTTTATTCTCTAGGACTTGGTGATCCTGTCGTCATCTCTGCCGCACATGGTCGCGGTGTCAAACCCATGGTAGAAGCCATTATCGAGAGCTTGCCGCCAGAGTACGATTTTCACGAAGAGCAAGAAGAGCAGGACGACTCGGTAAAGATTGCACTGGTCGGTCGCCCCAATGTGGGCAAGTCCACCATGATCAATCGCCTGCTCGGTGAAGAACGTGTGGTCGCTTATGACAAGCCGGGCACTACCCGTGACAGCATTGCCATACCTTTCGAGAAAGACGGTAAAAAATACACACTGATTGATACCGCCGGTGTCAGAAGACGTTCGCGTGTCAATGACATGGTCGAAAAATTTTCAGTGATCAAAACGCTGCAGGCCATAGAAGAAGCCAATGTGGTTCTGCTGGTTCTGGATGCCCGTGAAGGTATCAGCGAACAGGATGCCACGATGGCCGGCCATATTCTGGATGCAGGCAGGGCACTGGTCGTCGTGATCAATAAATGGGACGGGCTGGAATCGGATGAAAGAGACAAGATCAGGGAAGATATGCAGCGTAAACTGCCATTTCTTGATTTTGCCACATGGCGCTTTGTCTCTGCGCTTCATGGAAGTGGTGTAGGCACATTACTGGCAAAAGCCGATCAGGCTTATCGCAATGCCATGCGCAAGCTTTCAACACCTGAACTGACACGTATTCTTGAAGACTGTGTCATGGAACATCAGCCACCGATGGTTAAAGGCAGGCGTATCAAGCTGCGTTATGCCCATCAGGGAGGTAAGAATCCGCCTTTGATTGTGATTCACGGTAACCAGGCCGACCAGACGCCCACTGCCTACAAGCGATATCTGACCAATCGTTTTCGCAAGGTGTTTGATTTTTCAGGCACACCGATTCGGCTTGAATTCAGAACTGGTGAAAATCCTTTTGAAGGCCGTAAAAACAAGCTGACTGCAAGACAGGTAAGAAAACGCCAGCGCCTGAAAAAGCACGTCAAGCGCAACAAATAACCGCGTCAGAGTTTGTGCTTGCCATCGAATACATCGGCTTGCAGAGAAAACGTATCGATACCCTCAATGCAGCCCAGGTTTACCCTGTAATGGCCAGGTGCCCGGGCAGTTTCATGGAAAGGGTATATTCCACATTGGTTACAGAAAAAGTGTTTCGCAGTTTTCTGGCCAAACTGATAGAGACCTAATGCTTCTTTCTCCGCTTCTATTTGCAGTTTTTCTTCAGGAATCATTTCTGTCGACATCATTGCACCCTTGCGAGAACAGATAGAACAATTACAGCGCAGTCCCTTTTCTATTTTTTCACCTTGGTAGGAAAACTGGATAGCACCGCAATGGCAACTGCCTTGATAGGTTTCTGACATGGTTCCGCCTTTTACTGTTGTACGTTAAAACTAACTGTAGATGAGATTTTCACTATTTACTCTAAAAGTGTAACAACTGAAGGTTTATTACTTTCTTTTGCCCAGGACAAAGCTGTTTTTCCATTGTAATCAGAGATGAATTTATTTGCGTTTCTTTCGAGAAGCAGTTGAACCGTTTCTATATGTCCGCGCTTTGAGGCCCATATCAGTGCTGTCCATCCGCGGGTTTGTTCCTGATGATTAATGGCTGCTCCTTTATCCAGCAAAGCCATAACAACAGGTTTGTGGTTGTTTGATGCAGCAAGTAGCAGCGCCGTGTAACCACCGCTATCGACAAGATCAATTGTGGCACCCTGTTGTAATAGCAGTTGGGTAATTTCCAGGTGTCCGTGAAGTGACGCTTTCATTAATGCAGTCCAGCCACAATCGTCCGTGGTATTCACA
>JABDQZ010000245.1 GCA_013041975.1 Gammaproteobacteria bacterium | reverse complement strand
AGTTTGAACAGGCTAGTAAATTCTTTTTTTCTGGTAATGATATCGATGGAATTGAATTCGATTTCATCTGCAAAAATGGCGCAATTAAGACCATGTTAGTTAATGGTCGTGTAGCTCGAGATGAAAGTGGTAATTTTGAACGCACACATTGTATTTTGACTGATGTAACCGCACGTCGAACTGCAGAACATTTATTACAAGAAAGTGAGTTACGACTGCGTGAAATTGTTGAAAATATCCAGGATCTTTTCTGGATGACAGACACTGAAACCCAAAAAATCATATATATCAATCCTGCATTTCAATCAGTCTGGGAACTTGATGCTGAAAAGCTTTATGAGAACCCTCGGCTTTTTCTTGATTATGTACATCCTGAAGATAGGGAACGTGTCACTAACAGTATAGATAACCTTAAAAAAGGTATTTATCATGATATGGAGTATCGGATAATTACTCCCAAAGGCAAGCAGCATCTCGTTCATGATAGAGCATTTCCTGTTCATAATGAAAAAGGTGAAGTTTATCGTGTAGCGGGGATTATCCAGGATATATCCCAATTAAGTGATATTACTGATAAATTATGCCGAACCGAAATTCAATTCAAAACCATTTTTAACAATTCGGCTGCAGGTATGCTTATCTCTACAGCAGATGCACGCATCTCCAGTGTTAATAATACATTTGCACAAATGCTGGGCTATTTACCAGCGGAATTGGAAGGGATGTCCATAGAAGATATAAGCCATCCTGATGAATGGAATCTGATTCAACGCATGTTTAAAGAGGTCAGGGAAGGAAAACGAGAAGATTTCCAAGTAGAGAAGCGATATATAAGAAAAGATGGATCTTCAATTTGGTGTCTTCTTTCATCTAACTGGGTTTCTAATGATGAACCTGGTTCAGGGTTTTATATTGCATTAATCCTAAATATTGATGATAAAAAACAGGCTGAAGATTTACTAAAAAAAGAACTACTGGAAAGAAATGCAATTTTAAATGCTGCTCCTATCGGCATTGGCTTGGTGAAAGACAGAGTGTTTGAATGGGTCAGTGAACGGTTCCTCAAAATGCTGGGTTATACCGAAGCAGAAGTTTTGCAAAAGAATTCTCGATTTATTTATCCATCGGAAGAGGAGTATCTCAGAGTAGGCCGGGAAAAATATGCACAAATTGATAAAACAGGTTTTGGGGAAATTGAAACCCGTATAGTTCGAAAAGACGGTACCGAAATTAATGTTTTGCTAAGTTCTTCTCCTCTCGACCAGGATTATGTACAAGCCGGCCATATTTTTACAGCGCTTGATATTACTCACCGTAAAAAAGTCGAAAATGAATTGGTGCAAAAGCATATTGAGTTAACCACATTGCTTAATAGTTTTCCTTCTCCGATCTGTATCAAAGACAGGGACTTAAACTATCAAATAGTAAACAAGGCTTTTCTGGATTTTACCGGTCTCTCAGAAGATCAGGTGATCGGCAAAGCCGAAATTGATCTGTTTCCTTGTCAATCTGAAACAAGTTCTTTTGAAACTGATTGGGAGGTATTGAGAAATAGGGAAAAATTTATTGATTCAAACCAATGCTTATCAAATGCAGAGGGTGATATCAGGTATTTTAATACAACCAAAACACCAATTGTCTGTGATGATAACTCTGTAAGTGGCCTGGTATGCATCAGTACTGATATCACAGATATTAAAACAGCATCTGAACAACGCTTGATTGAAGAGCAGGTACTGAGAAAAGCCCTGATTAGGGAGGTTCACCATCGAATCAAAAATCATCTGCAAGGTATTGTGATGCTTATCAGTAATGTCAGCCTCGAAGACGATCCACAAAAAATTCTAAATAATGTGATTAATCAGATCAGAACAATCGCTGCTGTTTACGGCCTGCAAGCTCAGGAGCAGGGTGAAAAAATTTATTTTTCAAAGCTGGTTTCCAGTTGTATTAGTCTGTATGACAAAAAGATTTCATTTAATACAGAAAATGCTTTGATCAATGAATGTGATGATGAACTGGCCAGTGAGGAATCGGTACCAGTAGCATTAATTGTCAATGAACTTATTGTCAACGCAGAAAAACATTCTTCAGGAGTCGAAGAGGGCCAGATTCTCGTTTCCCTGGGTTGTAATGGTTGTTCTGCTAGATTAAGTGTCAGTAATCCTTGTTCAGAATTGCCTCAGCACTTCGATTTTTCAAAAGGTACTGGTTTGGGTACAGGGCTGAGTCTGCTGCGTACACTGATCCCAAAAGAAGGGGCATCACTGACTTATTTTGAAAAAGAAGGTGTTGTCACGGTTGAACTTTGTCTTGAACCACCTGTTATGGTTTCAACGAATAGAAACTGATAAAAGCTTTTTAGAGCGGAGAGCTTCAGCAAATATTAAACCACTGATCGTGCAGTTCATTATTACTCGATTTTAAGAAATCATTTTTGAAACATTTCCATAAAAAGCATATGATTTTAGAAGTTTTATTAGCTAAGCTCAGGGTGTGAGCTAACACAGCTGTTACTTGTTAGTGGAGAAGTATTGATGGGCGAAAGTGTTAAAAAAGTATTATTAGTCGATGATGACAGACTTATTCTATCAGTCATCAATCAAGTGCTGGTGTCGGCAGGCTACGAAGTGTTTCTTGCCGAAAATGGTAAAGAAGCTATCGAGCTAGGTACTAAAAATGCTCCAGACCTTGCTATTCTGGATATGAGCATGCCCAGCATGGATGGTATAGCCGTAGCAAAATGGTTTAGAGAGTCTTCATCTATTCCATTTATTTTTCTCTCTGCGTACAGTGACGAAGACCTTGTAGCTCAAGCTGTAGATGAGGGAGCGTTGGGGTATCTGGTCAAGCCTGTAGACCCTCCGCAATTACTTGCTGCCGTTAGAGCTGCTCTTGTAAGGAGCCTGGAAATCCACCATTTAAAGGACACCAGTGATCAATTGAATCAAGCCCTGGCAGGTGACAGGACTATTAGTACGGCGGTAGGGATTTTAGTCTATCGAGACCGTCTAACAGAAGAAAAGGCGTTTCAAAAACTGCGCCAATATGCTCGTTCCAATAATCGTAAACTATCGGATGTTGCCGAGGAGCTGGTATCCGCAACTGAATCGGTCAATAAAATTAATTAATACGATTAATTTGATTTTTATCAATGAAATTTTGCATTTTATCTAATTTCCTCTATTATCCATACTGATTTAGTAAGGAATAGTGGCGTATTGTTGCCAAGCACCGCAATCAGATTAATCACTATTACTCTTACAGTGACTCAACCAAAAAATAATTGATTAAGCCTAAAACCCTGCTTAAATCAATGACCTAGATGGCTGCTTATTAACCAGCCGGGCCTCGAACCGCCTTTCAGACTGTAATTAAGGTTATGGAATGCGGATGCCTTCATTTGAAAAAGCCAGTAGTAATAGTCAGCGAGCTCTGTCCTCGAGAATTTTATCTCAGGCATTACAGCAGACAGCTGATATTGTGCTCGTGTCCGATGATTGTGGCGTAATCCAATACGTCAATCCTGCCTTTGAACGAGTGACAGGGTACAGTGGGCAGGAAGTGCTAGGCCAACGTCCAAAAATTCTCCATTCAGGGCAGCATAAAAAGGATTTTTATCAGGATTTATGGAAAACGATTTCCCAGGGTGAGGTTTTCAGAGATGTAATCGTAAATCGTCGCAAAGACGGAAGCCTGTACTATGAAGAAAAAACAATCACTCCTTTAATTGATCACAATGGCAATATTTCCCATTTTGTATCTACCGGTAAAGATGTTACAGAACGAATAAGGGCGCAGGAAAGTCTACATAAACTGGCCTTTTATGACACCTTAACAGGGCTTCCAAACAGACAACAGCTGCACAATGACTTAAGCCGGGCAGTTAGCTTGGCAAGAAGAAATAACCAGACTGTTGCAGTTATGTTCATTGATTTAGACCGGTTCAAAAATATTAATGATACCTTGGGCCACTATGAGGGCGATAGGCTTTTACGTAAAGTAGCTGACAGGATCAGGTCCTCGTTGAGGAACGAAGATACTGTTGCCCGTAATGGTGGTGATGAATTCATTGTACTTCTTAGAGGCCCGGGAAATGCTGAAAATACGGCACATGTTGCTGAAAAATTAATTGCCGAATTGTCCAGACCATACAATCTGTCAGGTAACCAGCATTGTATTTCAGCGAGCATCGGAATAAGTTTTTTTCCTGACGACAAAAATAATCATCAGGATTTACTCAAAAGAGCAGACCTTGCCATGTATCAGGCGAAAGCGGCAGGTGGCAATTGTTATCGCTTCTTTTCTCATGAAATGGAAGAACGTGTTCATGAAAGAATGAAGATGGAATATGAGCTCCATTATGCGGTACAAAATAATTCTCTTGCTGAGCATTATCAGCCTCAATATGACTGTAAAACGGGTGAATTAGTTGGTCTGGAAGTGCTACTTAGATGGAAGCATCCTGACAGAGGTATGGTAAGTCCGAAGCAATTCATTTCAATTGCAGAGGAAACGGGGGATATTGTAAAGATTGGTGAGAGATTGCTGACTAAAGTTTGCCATAAAATTGCGCATTGGCAGGCTGTGGGATTTAATATTCCTCAGGTATCTATCAATATTTCTCCCAGACAATTATTAGATAAAGATATTGTCATAACCTTTGCAAAAATTCTCCACTCTTCGCAAATCAAACCGGAAATACTCACCCTTGAGCTGACAGAATCGGCGCTGATGCAACATCCGGAAAATGCTAAAGAAATACTGGATGAGTTGTCACAATTGGGCGTTAAGTTGGCCATAGATGATTTTGGTACAGGTTATTCAAGCTTAAGTTATTTGCGCTGCTTCAGGTTTGATTTCATAAAAATAGATCACAGTTTTATTCGGGATATCCCTGGCG
>JABDQZ010000237.1 GCA_013041975.1 Gammaproteobacteria bacterium | reverse complement strand
GGCCAGGTTATGCTGCTGGACGCCGAAGAAGATGAGCTGCCAATAGCACTGAAAGATGGCGTTGTGAACCTGTTACTGGCTTCGAGTGGTCATAGTGCAGAACTGAAATTGATTGCCGGAGACGCCGACATTAACGCAGTGATAAAGACCGGGCCATTTTCAACGACCAGACCCATCTCGCTGAACGGCTCAATTCTGGCACAGATTCCTCAGCTGTCGCAGGTGAACCTGTTCATGCCCGGACTGACGGACGTGCAAGGCAAGCTGGAACTACAAGCTGCATTAAGCGGCACAACACAAAAACCCATCATAGATGGTTTGCTGGAAATACAACAGGCCAGTGCCAATGTTCCTCAACTGGGCCTTAATCTCAAAAATATCAGTCTATCTGCCAAAAACCGTGACAACGAACACATTGATCTAAAAGCCAACGTCACTTCCGGCGATAATGCGCTCGAACTTGACGGAACCCTGCTGCTCGACCAGTCGCAGGGCTGGCCCATGCAGTTAAAGGTAAGCGGACAGAATATCCAGCTTGTGCGCCTGCCGGAAGTGCAGATAATCGCCTCCCCGCAGCTGAACATTGATATTCAACGAGAGCAGATTGATATCCGGGGAAAGATCAACGTACCCACGGCAACCATTGAGATCAAGGAGTTACCCAGACAAGCCATCACCACCTCTGAAGACGAAGTGATTATCGGCCAAAAGCAACAGGAAACCGAACCTCCTGTTTATCGAAATATCAATACCGATATTGATATCACACTGGGCAAGCAGGTCAGCTTCAGCGGATTTGGGCTTAACACGGGGTTTCAGGGTAGCCTGCAGCTGTACTCGCAGGAGAACAAAACCCTGGCCAATGGAGAACTGTCTCTGCAGAATGGTAAATTCAAGGCCTATGGACAGGATCTGAGCATAAGCCAGGGGAAACTGCTGTTTAACGGACCACCGCAAAATCCGGGTATGGATATCAAGGCAACACGGCTATCACGGGATGAAAGCGTGACGGCCATTCTTAATGTCAGCGGTAAGCTGCGTAAACCCCTGGTTACTGTTTCAAGCTCTCCTTCTCTGCCAGACGAAGAGGCCCTGGCTTACCTGCTGACAGGCCGGGGACTAAACGAAGAAGGTCCTGACAGAATCACCATGCTACGCCTGGCTGCTGCTTCTCAGGGTTTGGAAAAAAGCCAGGAAATACTCGACAGGCTGGCTGCCGACACTGGCATAGATGAAATCAGTCTTCAGGAAGGCTCAAGCGTAGAAGAAACCTCTCTACTGCTCGGCAAATACCTGTCCCCTGACCTCTATGTCAGTTACGTTATGGGATTATTCGACACTCAGGGCGCTTTGATGACACGGTACCGCCTGAGTAAAAGATTACGCCTTGAAGTAAAGTCAGGCACGGAACAAAGCATGGACCTCATCTACAGCGTTGACAAATAATATGCAGCCCCGTGGGGTCAGCGCTTATCTCGCAAAACAATTCCCCTTAACAGTCTGCCAAGTATGTCTGCACCAGTTATTACTCTTTTCTCGTCGCTCCACACCAGAACAAGATCATCATCAATAACATCATCCACTTCCGATCTTGACTGCACTTTTAATCGGGGTAATACATCACCAATCAGCGTTGATGCATCATTAACAATAATGGGTCGGTGACAATAATGAAGAGGCTTATATTCTGCAGTATTGAACATTGAGTCACGCAGGAATGCATTAGCATTGAGCACCATAACGGGATTATTTTTTTCATCAATAATGACCACCCATTTTTTTCCAGAGTGATTTACCCGTTTTAAAAATGTATCAATATTCTGCTGTTCTGGAACAGGAAAAAGTGGTTGGCCATTTTCAACTGGCAACTGGATAATGCTGTCCGGGTCAATAACTTCACCTTCTTTGGACACCGTAACATCGTCCAGTAACAGGAAGTTGATCGCCCCGACGCCTTCAAGCCTGCCGAGATCAGAATTCTCTGCTTCAACATGCTTGCGCAGCAGTGTTCTCAGGTCTCGTTCCCTGAAATAGTTAATGCCTTCTTTGCCCAGCCACTTATCCAATACCATTGCACTTGGTTTGGCCACAGGAAAAAACAACAGCTGGTAAAAACGTAATAAAGGCGATAACAAAGCCCCCATGCGCATGGCATTTCTTGAAAAGTAGGCCTGCGGAGCAATCTCACCAAAGAAGGTAATCAAAATAGTTGAAAAAAAGAATGCCGTCAGACCAGCCATGACTGAATTGGAAAGTAATGTCAGCAAGACATTGATACCCACATTACCCCAGAGAATAGTGGTCAGCAGGAAATTCACATCTTTACGCAACGCCAAAATCCTGATCGCATCCGGGTTACCTGCATGAGCCTCGACTTCGAGTCGCAAACGGCTGATGCCCAGTAGCGCCAGGTTAAGCCCTGAAAATATGGCCGATTGACTGAGACAGAAAAAAATCCCGATCCAGACAATGCTATCGACAAGTAGTGTTTGCATGAATTCAGGTCTGGGCTGAAGTCTCAACCGCCTGGCTACATGCAATATGGCGTTCTGTTATTGCCGAATTAGTCACTTCACCCCCAACCTGGTTTGCATGGATATGCTGGCTGTAGCTGCCAGTGAGGCTCTGGATGATTGCACAATGATTGAAGATATATTAATGCCCCCATCTTGCCCGATAACCTCTTGCATCCACATGCACGAAAGGCCCATGTGCCGGTGTGGAGCCATAAACCGCCAACCCTCCGCTAAAGTACTTCCACCAACCTGCGGTACTCCATTCTTCCAGCAAGTCATATAGATAAGCAGCATCGGACCTGTTGATCTTTCCGTCCTTGTTAAGATCATCCATCCTGCCATCACGCGGCTTCACATCGATATAAATATCTGCAGCACCACCATACAAATGCCTTGAAGAAGTTGTACGGTTACCAATCGTCTGGTTATACCAAGGCGTGCGATAACCACTCATAATTTCGAGTGTATCTGTACTGATACCTTCCCGGTTCAGTTTTTCCAGGATGTTTTCCAGCTTAATAACCAGTTCCGGCCTGAGGACGAGGTATTTGGGCCATCCTGAATCCTGCTTGCACAGAAACTGGCCCAGTGTGAAATGTGGAGATATCTTCAGCCCGGTAAATTCTTTCTGAACTTCAACAAATCCCGTTGGTGCCTGGTAAACGGGCAAGTCTCGATATGGCCTGGCAGCATATTGACCGATGATATAATGACCTAGCCTACCTTTTTTTATCTCAGTAGCCGGCCTTATAACAAAGACGTTCAGGCTGATTTTCCCTAATCCGGATGACCGAACCTCAACCGGATACAAACCAGTTTTCATCGGTGCAGTCCAGTGCCAGCCACCTGCAACTGCCTGACTGGTGCCCTGCTCGGCCTGTAACAGAATATCAACTGATGAAGTGATGATGATGCCGTCTCCCTGGTTAACATACAGGGCAAATTCTCGGTAGGGAATTTGCAGGCTATTATCGACCTTGATTGAAAAGGCTGCCTTGCCAGAATCAAATCCGTCAGAATAAGCTGTGGTTGCCGTGCATAACAGTAATGTTATAACAAGTCCAAGCCTGAGCTTTAGTATCATTTTCCACCTGCTTTCAATGAATGATTATCAAGTGCCGCTATCAACAGCTGATCACGCTGATAAATATCACTCAGCAATCTCAACTCCCCCGACTGATCAGCAACAGCTGTGAAATAAAGAATGTGGACCGGTATTTTTAACTGCAGATTAACCCGGGTTTCCTTACCACTGATCAACACCGTGTTAATTTTATCGCGGTTCCACCCAGCCATGTCCGTCAGCAACCATTCAGTCAGCAACATTACGTTGGCAACCCGCACGCAACCGGATGAAAATGCTCTTTCAACACGCGAAAAAAGCTGCTTTGTGGGCGTGTCATGCAAGTAAACATCGTGCTTGTTGGGAAACATGATTTTTACCTGGCCAAGTGCATTTTCAGGACCCGGACGTTGACGCAGACGGTATGGAAAATTGTTGCTGCTCAAGCTATTCCAGTC
>JABDQZ010000231.1 GCA_013041975.1 Gammaproteobacteria bacterium | reverse complement strand
ATATGGGAGTATCCATCGTCTCCAGCGTATGTCTCACTGATGATGAAGAACTATTTACCTACCCACTGGATGAATATATGCCAAAACGTTCCTATGGTGTGGTTGTTCGCCGCGGTAAATTTTTAAGCCCACAAAGTCAGGCCTTTATTGACATGATTGACCAGGAATTCTTTGCAGAGTATCCGGCATTGAAGTAGCCTTTCAGTTAAACATTGGATGTTAGAATCCTGTTAACCCGAACCTTGCAATTGTAAATCACCAAAAATGGTTCGATACATCGCATCGTTCTATAATTTTTAAAAAGAATTCCCAAAAGATATTCTGGATGATCTTGCGCATACGAAATGCCAGTTTGGTAAATACTACTATGGCAATGCTTCGCAGTCTTTAAGCTATATGATGAATTTAATTTACTGGAAGCGACTCATCGGTAAATACACGATAAAGCCAGAATTTTGAGTCATACGTTAATGGTTAGTGTAACAGTTATATTGTGACTAAATCAGTAGCGTCTTTTACCGCGTCTCTTTAGATCTTTTTCAGGTGCGACACGAATCATACTACCATCCAACATACTGTTGTTTAGAGCGGCCATCGCGTTTCGCGCTTCATGGCCTTCCATAGAAATAGTCGCAAAACCTCTGCAGTCACCCGTGTAAAGGTCTTTAACAAGCTTCAAAGAGCGCACAACGCCATATTCTGAAAAAACGGCTGTCAGACTTTCTTCTGTGGTGGATTTTGGCAATCCTCGAATAGAGAGGGTAATCAATTGTATTAAGGCCCTTTAAAGGAAAAGGAAAGAGGAGGAACTAGAGATAAGAGCAATGGAGTGGCATTAAAATGCTCACTCCATTTTTTAGCATCAGAGTGCGACAATATCTTCAGCTTGAGGACCTTTGGCGCCTTCAGTAACGGTAAATTCTACTTTTTGTCCCTCTTTCAAAGTTTTGAACCCATCGCCTTGAATTGCTCTGAAATGAGCAAAGACATCTTTTCCGGATTCCTGTTCAATAAAACCAAAACCTTTCGCTTCGTTGAACCATTTAACCGTACCTTGCGTTCTAGACATAATTGTTTCCTTAAATTTTAAATAATAAAAAAGCCCTTTCAGGCATGTAGATATGAAATGTAAAGCTTTTTTACTTATGAATATCAGAACGAGGTAAATCTAGGTAAGACTTCGAGGAACTGTGCATAAATAGTAAGTTGCACTTCAAACACGACGCATACTATTGCTTGTTTAAGCATAAGTCAAAGTAAATCGTGTTTAATTTTCACATGGCATTATGATCATCCAGAAATAAAAACATCAATGTGACAACGCTTTCTGTTATCATGATGGCAATTGAGGTGCTTTTTCGATCAGCACCGATTTCATTTGTCCAATACCTTTTGGCCATTTCATTTTTATTCGAATTTTCACCTGGATCGTAACAAGGCTCGAGTCTTGTCTGGTTGGATTCAGGAGTATCTCCCCAATGTCATTTGATAACATCGGCCTTTCGGCTGAGATTCTGCGTGCTGTGTCTGAACAAGGCTATAGCCAACCTACCCCTATACAACGCCAGGCAATCCCGGTTGTTTTGAAAGGCAAAGATATTCTGGCTGGCGCCCAGACCGGAACAGGTAAAACTGCCGCATTCACCTTGCCATTACTGGAGCTCATACATGAACATGCCCAGGGAAAAGGTAGCCGACCTATTAGATCACTGGTGATAACACCTACCAGAGAACTGGCAGCCCAGGTTGGAGAAAGTGTCAGCACATATGGAAAACATTTACCACTGAGGTCAACTGTAATTTTTGGTGGTGTAAAAATCAATCCTCAAATTGATACTTTACGTCATGGTGTAGACATCCTCATCGCGACTCCCGGTCGTTTACTTGATCATGCTCAACAAGGAACCGTAGACCTCTCTCACATTGAAATACTTGTACTTGATGAAGCCGACAGAATGCTGGATATGGGGTTTATTCATGATATCCGCAAGATAATGAAGTTATTGCCACGGCAACGTCAAAACCTGCTTTTCTCAGCGACCTATTCGAGTGAAATCAAACACCTGGCAAAAGATTTACTGAATCAACCGGAATTTATAGAAGTTGCTCGTCGTAATACCGCAGCAGAAACTGTTGCCCAGTCCGTTTATCCAGTTGATAAAAGTAGAAAACGCGAATTGCTCTCACACATGGTTGGCGCCAATAACTGGCAACAGGTTTTGGTGTTTACCCGCACCAAACACGGTGCTAACCGATTGGTTCAGCAGTTGGAAAAAGATGGTTTAAGTGCTGCTGCAATTCACTGTAATAAAAGCCAGGGTGCACGAACCCGTGC
>JABDQZ010000029.1 GCA_013041975.1 Gammaproteobacteria bacterium | reverse complement strand
ATCATAGCGATTGGTTGCCAGGCACAAACCGGGCAAGGCAATCATCGTATCCCTGCCCCAGTCACCAAACCACGGATAACCTGCAATGACCGAATCGGCTTCATTGCTGTCATCGCCAATACGCTTAAAAAGAAAGCTGTCAGCGGCAATCACCAGCTGGAATATCCATGCCGGCTTACTGACTTCTCGCAACCCCGGAAAAGCATCTTCCAGCAAATCAATAATCCGCTGGTATTCATCTGCCATGGAAGCAAGCAGGTTGAAACTTTTTAGCGGCTCAGTGCCAATAACCAGCCCGTGCCACTCATGGTTTAATGTGATTTCGAGTTGTCCAACACGCAGAAAATTATCATTGGACTCCAGGCCACGTTGCTGCTCAGCCTGTAAAAAGAAATCTTCTATCCAGGTTGCATCGCGGGTAAAGCTGCCGTTTTCGGAAAACAGATAAAGCGGATTGCCATGCTGATAGTCGAGCTTCAAGCCACTCTCTGTTTCCTCTACAGCAATATCAAAAGCATGGCTTTGATTTACGCCATGATGATTACGGTCACTGGCAATCAGTCCCAGGCGCAATGTAGCTGATAAGATCGCCCTGTCAGACGCAAGCAGGCGAAATGCAACACAGGTACGATTTTTTTCATGCTTCATCCAGATGCGCTGTTCAATTAACAGGCCTTTAACGCGAAACTGCCAAACGGGAATATTGCCGTCCAGGTAAAAGTGTTCAATCAGCTCGTGACCATATGGATGCGTTTCGCCTTGATGCCACTGGTTACTGAATAACGGAATCTCTTCACCATTCACTACCAGTGATGCATCCGCTTTAACAAAGAGTTGCTGGCGTCCCAACGGTGGAAATAGTGGCATAGTGTAAAGGCCGTGATAACGTCGGGTCAGCACCCCAGAGACGGTACCACTTGCATATCCACCCCGCCCGTTGGCAAGCCACCATTCAAGCTGTGTGGAACGCTTTTCGTCATGACAGGTTTCAGCTGGTATTTCTATAAAAGGCTTTTTCATGAATGCGTTTCAGCCCCCTTCCCTAAAGCCCGGATACAGTGTCATACCACCATCGATATACGATGTCGTGCCTGTCATGTAATCAGAAGCATCAGAAGCCAGCCATACCGCTGCTCGCCCAATATCTTCAGGGTTACCCACGCGTTCGTAGGGAATAAGTTTAAGCAATTCGGCTTCGGCCTCTGGCGTTTCCCAGGCTGCCCGGTTGATGGGCGTTTTAATGGCACCCGGCGAAATGGCATTGACGCGAATCTTGTTATGCGCCACTTCCTGCGCGAGGCTTTGCATGAACATCAATACACCACCTTTTGAAGTGGCATAGTTCACATGGCCTGCCCAGGGAATAATATCGTGTACCGATGACATGCAGATAATCTTTCCTGCTGCACAAGATAAATCACTATCAATGCCACGACGATTGAACTCAATAACTGCTTCACGGGCACACAGAAACTGTCCTGTCAGATTGACATCCAGCACCTTGTTCCACTGCTTGAGTGACATTTCATGAAATGGGCCATCCCATTGCATGCCAGCATTGGCTACCAGGATATCGATACTGCCCCAGGCTTCGATCATTTGAGCAAACATACGTTTGACATCATCTTCCTTGCTGACATCGGCCTGTATTGCCATTGCCTGGCCACCAGCCGCTTCAATATCAGCCACCACCTGTTCACCCTCTTCTTTACTCGACAGGTAATTGACGACAACTCGGGCTCCTGCCTTACCAAGTGCCCGACAAACGGCGGCTCCAATACCCGAGCTACCACCAGTGACCAGAGCGCGCTGGCCTTGCAGGATTTCACCTTCCAGAAAATTCATGTTTTCCTCTCAATGTTGGTTAACCTTCACCCGTTCAATTCGTCCCGATTTCATCTGTGCCGCCTTCCCGGGGTCGTCAGTTTCCGACGTACAAACATACAACGTCTGACCATCCTCTCCACCCAGCATACAGGCATAAGGAGTGCCGACTGTCATACAACGGGCCACTTTATCTCCGCCCTTTTGCACCAGTAAGACTTCATTTGTGCCCGGCGAGGCCACCCAGATAAGGCCCTTGTTATCGATGCAAATACCATCAGGTGTCATATCAGCCAGTTCGGCCCATACATAGGAGGATACGCTCATGCCTTTATTATCCAGTACGAATGCCGTCAGGCGATGCGCAAAAGTTTCGGCAACAACCAGCGTATTAAGGTCAGTTGTCAGCACGCAGCCATTCGGAAAAATCACCTCATCGCTGAACAGATGTAATGAAGTGTCAGTATCAATCATGATAATTTCAGCTTTACTTTGCCTGGCTCCAGCATGCAGATCAAATCCGAAATTTCCGACATAAACCCGGCCATGCGCATCTGCAAGCATGTCATTACAATGAAATGATGCCAGTGCGGACAGGTCAGCATATTCATAAAGTTTATTGCCATCCCAACGCATCACTTTGCGTTGTGTCATGTACACCACCAGCAGACTGCCATCGGGTAACCAGCCCAGGCCTCCGGGCAGATCATCTGTTGCAGTAATTATTTCAAGGTTGCCATTGACATCAGAGCGATAAACCCTTCTTGCATGCTGGTCGGTAAACCAGAAAAAACCATCGTGCCAACGCGGACCTTCGGGAAAAGCCAATCCATCGATCAAAGTTTCAGTCCGGTAATATTCCATCAGTATCTTGAACTCTGTAATTGCTGGATAACTGCCACCACCTGTTCTTCCGTAGTCAGATCTATGGGGATAAAAATTGCCGTTTCAGGAGGCTCAAGCGCAGCAATCTGGCTATCAAGTAATCCCGCTGGCATAAAATGATTATTACGTTGACGCATACGAGCCAGGATGGTTTTCGGATCACCACACAAATACACGAATTCGAATCCTTCAAGGTTTCTGACAAGCTTTTCCCGATAGGATTTTTTCAGCGCGGAACAGGTCACCACAACCGGCT
>JABDQZ010000222.1 GCA_013041975.1 Gammaproteobacteria bacterium | reverse complement strand
ATCAATGATCCCATGGACGAGATTCTGAAGGTTCTCAGGGAAACCTATTACACTCGCCTGCCGGTTTACCAGGAGAGCATCGACAATATGCTGGGCTTTATTCACCTGCGCCGTTGCATGCAACTGATGATGAATGGTGAACTGGACAAGGAAAGGCTGCAGTCATTGATACGCCAACCCTATTTCATTCCGGAAGGTACACCGCTGAACACCCAGTTGATTCATTTCCAGAGGGAAAAACGTCGCATGGGGCTGGTGGTTGATGAATACGGTGATTTACAGGGACTGGTCACTTTTGCTGATCTGCTGGAAGAAATTGTCGGTGAGTTCGTGACCGATCCTCTGGATCAACTGGATGATGTTCAGGATATGAAAAATGGCACCTACCTGGTCAATGGTAACGCCAGTATCCGCGACCTGGTGCGCACCATGAAATGGGATCTACCCACCAATGGTCCGAAAACGTTTAATGGCCTGATACTGGAACACCTGGAATCGATACCCGAAACCGGTATCAGCGTGATGATTTCGGGCTATCCAATTGAAATACTGCAAACACAACAGAACATGGTAAAGGTTGCCAAGATTTATCCCCAGCAACGCAAGACTGCTTGATCGGTTGTACTGAAAATTGCTCCTGCATTTCCAGCATTCCCTACATCCATGTAGGTTGCATTAGTCATTGAGTCAGTCAATACTACGGAACAAATGAAAAAGCTTAAGCGCAGGCTATAACTTCACATGAACGACACCACAGATAACCGCCGTGCCTTTCACCGGATTTTTTTCGAGGCACCTGTCACTGTCATCATAAACGATACACCTCATAAAGTGCATCTTATTGATATCTCGTTAGACGGTGCCCTGATCAGTAATTCCGGGCAACTGCCCTGTGAAATTGGTGACAAGGTTCAGCTGGAAATTGAACTGGGTGATTCCCAGCACCTGATTGCCATGGACGCCTCCATTTCACATATTGAAAACGACCATGTCGGCTTGCAACGCGAACAGATCGACATGGAAAGTATCAGTCACCTGAGAAGACTGGTTGAACTGAACCTCGGTGACAGCGAGATGCTGCATCGTGATATGGAGCATCTTATCCACCAGCCTTCCGTGGACTGAATTCCGATGAAAAATCATGACCGGATTCAGCGTTTTCTGTTTGAAGACGAACCCATTCGCGGACAACTGGTTTCACTGGACAACAGCTGGCAAACCATTCTTGAAAGAAGTGATGCCGAAGGTTATGCCCGGGAAATACTGGGCCATGCCCTGGCTGCAGTCACCCTGCTTGCCAGCACACTAAAATTCGATGGTAACATCACCTTGCAGATTCGTGGACATGGCGCCTTGCACATGCTGGTTGCACAAGCGACATCCGATCAGACACTGCGCGGCATTATCCGGCAATCACACGCTATTGAAGATGAAACAGCCAGCCTCGCTGAAATTTTTCAGTCCGATAAAATCGTCATCACCATCGACTCTGGCAAAGGCAAACCACACCAGGGTATTGTGCCGTTGTCCGGGCATACACTAAGCGAAGCACTCGGCGCCTATTTCGAACAATCGGAGCAGTTACAGACACACTTGTGGCTGGCTTGTAATGATAACAATGCCTCAGGGTTACTGATACAGAAACTGCCCGGTGAGCCCCATGATCCCGATGCATGGGACCGTATAATCAAGCTCTCTGAAACGATTACTGACCATGAACTCTATGGGCTGGACTCGCAAGAGCTGATTTATCGCCTGTTTCATGAAGAGTCGGTGAGAGTCTTTGAGCAACAGCCCGTCAGCTTTCAATGCAGTTGCTCACGGGAACGCACGGCCAGCATGCTCAAGTCCCTCGGCAAAGCCGAACTGCAAGACATTCTGAAAACAGAAGACAGTATCGGAATTACCTGTGAATTTTGTAATGAGCATTACAGCTTCGATGCTATTGATGTTGAAAGCCTGTTTAATGAAAGAATTTCTGAGTCAGCATCAACCAAGACACATCACTAGCTGTTTCACAGCATGCCCTTGTCAATAATAAAATCGATCACCTGTTGTAATCCTTTACCTTCTTTAAGATTACTGAACACATAAGGCTTGTCACCACGCATGCGTTTTGTATCCTCTTCCATCACTTCCAGAGAAGCTCCCACATATGGCGCAAGGTCGATTTTATTGATGACCAGTAAATCCGACCGGGTGATACCCGGCCCACCCTTGCGAGGTATCTTTTCACCTTCGGCGACATCAATAACATAAATCATCAGATCAGCCAGTTCGGGACTGAAGGTCGCTGAAAGGTTATCGCCACCACTTTCAATGAAAACCGCATCAAGGTTTGGAAACTTCGCCTGTAAATCGGCCACCGCTGCCAGGTTCATGGAAGCGTCTTCACGGATTGCCGTGTGAGGACAACCGCCGGTTTCAACGCCAACAATACGATCTTCAGGTAACGCTTCTGCACGCGTCAGTATTTTTGCATCTTCCTTGGTATAGATATCATTGGTTACGACAGCGATGTCGTAATTGTCGCGCAGGGCTTTGCAAAGCACTTCGAGAAGTGCGGTTTTGCCAGACCCTACCGGGCCGCCGACGCCGATTCTTAGAGGAGATTTATTTGGCATAGTGTTTCCCGGTTATGATCTGAATAATCTCGTGTATTGTGTCTCATGCAAACTGCTGGCTATCGCCATGGCCGGAGCGGAAGCACCTATCGCTTCATCTTCAATAGATAAACCCTTGTTGACCGCTTCGGGCAATAACTCAGACAATTGCAGCTGAAGTTTCTGCCCCGCGGTCTGGCCCAGTGGCACCAGTTTAATCGCGGCTGCCACCTGATTTTCCAGCAGTCCCCAGCCATAACCCAGTGCAGCCTGTTGCAATGGAATATTCCAGTTGACTGCAGCCAGTGCAAAGCCTGACAACTGTGTTAACTGCATCACCTGCTGGTATTGGTCAGCACCAGCAACCTCAAGATCAACCAGCAGGGTACTAAGCGCTCTTCCCCGGTTGTTCTCTTCCTGCCTTAACTCACTGGTTTCACGACTGGCCAGCAGGTACTCCGACCAGTATGTCACAGCCTTTTCATTTCCTTGTTGAAACGCCTGGTAGAGGCGCTTGAGGATTGGCAGATCAAGATAAGCCAGACTATCTTCGATGACACCCGTCATCCAGTTATAAACGGCTTCGGGGCTGTTCACCTGCCCGCTTTCCACTGCCCATTCGAGCCCCTGCGAATAGGTAAAGGCACCTATCGGCAAAGCCGGGCTGACCAGCTGCATCAGCCGCACATCAGGCAAGCCATGGTTCATGCTATCAATGTGCATGACCGTGTGAGTGCTCATGTGAATGCCCACCATGAGCGTGGTCGCTGTGGTGTTCACCGTAAGCACCTGGTTCAGGTTCAAAAGGCGCCTGTTCACAGACTGGCTCAAGACCCAGGCCCCGTAGCATGTCATCCAGTACATGATCATGTTGATAGCGGGCAAAGCCTTCACCAATTTGCAGCGGCGTATGACGATTGCCCAGGTGATAACAGGCTTTGGATAACAACAGTGCATTATCACTACGCACGGTTGAAACCGTTTCTACAGCTGCTTTTATCTGTGCAACAGCTCCTTCTTCCGTTGCTATGCAGTCACCGCCTCTGAGTATTGGGCCCCGGTCAAGAAACACACCGGCTTCTTCACCATTATCCAGAATGACTTTCAGGCGGCCTCTAATACGCTGATCGAATGGCAGGGTTAGCGTGTATCGCGCTTTCTCTGCAACTTCAAGTCGTTTAGTAAATTTCAGCATGGGTGATGATTCATCTCGTCAAAACAGGAAGTATCGTTGCGCCATTGGCAGGACCTCCGCCGGCTCACAGGTTAGCAGTTCACCATCAGCCCTTACCTGGTACGTCTGCGAATCAACCTCGATAACGGGCTGCCAGTTATTCAATACCATATCTTTCTTTTTCACGTTGCGGCAGCGTTTCACTTCGCCAATCATTGATCTCAATCCAAGCTGTTCATGAACGCCTGCTGCCATCGCAGCCTGTGACATAAAGGTCATGCTGGTGGCATTCTGTGCCTTGCCAAAGGCACCGAACATCGGACGGTAGTGCACCGGCTGTGGCGTAGGGATTGATGCATTGGGATCACCCATTGGTGCTGCAGCGATCATCCCACCTTTGATAATCAGGCTGGGCTTGGTAGCGAAGAAAGCCGGTTTCCATAACACCAGGTCAGCCAGCTTGCCGACCTCGACCGAACCCACTTCATGTGCCATACCATGCGTGATAGCAGGATTGATGGTGTACTTGGCAACATAGCGTTTGGCACGATGATTATCAGCTTCACTGCTATCGCCATCGAGAGCACCACGCTGTACTTTCATTTTGTGAGCCGTTTGCCAGGTACGGGTAATTACCTCGCCAACTCGCCCCATGGCCTGTGAATCGGATGCAATCATCGAGAAGGCACCCAGGTCATGCAAAATATCTTCTGCGGCGATGGTTTCACGACGTATACGCGACTCTGCAAAGGCGACGTCTTCGGCAATCGATGGACTTAAGTGGTGACAAACCATCAACATGTCCAGGTGCTCATCAACCGTGTTCACCGTGTAAGGTCTTGTCGGGTTGGTTGATGAGGGCAATACATTATCAAAACCGGCTGCCTTGATAATGTCCGGCGCATGTCCACCACCAGCACCTTCTGTATGGTAAGTATGAATGGTGCGGCCTTTCATGGCTGCCAGGGTATCTTCAACAAAACCGGATTCATTCAGCGTGTCGGTATGTATGGCAACCTGTGTATCGGTTTGTTCTGCAACGGTTAAACAGGTATCAATCGCTGCCGGCGTGGTTCCCCAGTCTTCATGCAATTTCAGGCCGATGGCACCGGCCTCAACCTGCTCGCTTAAGGGTTCGGTTTTTGATGCGTTACCCTTGCCCAAAAAACCCAGGTTCATAGGCAGTTCATCAGCAGCCTCGAGCATACGATGAATATTCCACGGCCCTGGCGTGCAGGTTGTCGCATTGGTCCCGGTTGCAGGCCCGGTTCCACCACCCAGCATGGTAGTGACGCCAGACATCAGGGCATCATCCACCTGTTGCGGACAGATAAAGTGAATATGTGAATCAATACCTCCAGCGGTCAGAATCTGTCCTTCACCGGCAATCGCCTCGGTACCCGGGCCAACCACAATATCCACACCAGGCTGCACATCAGGATTACCCGCTTTACCAATGCCTGAAATACGGCCATTTTTGATACCAATGTCAGCCTTGACGATACCCCACCAGTCGAGAATCAAAGCATTGGTAATCACCACATCAACCACTTCGGATGACAGACGCTGGCTTTGTCCCATGCCATCGCGAATAACCTTGCCACCGCCAAACTTGACTTCATCGCCATAGATAGTGCGATCCTCTTCGACCTGGATAAATAATTCGCTATCGGCCAGTCTTACCCGGTCACCGGTGGTCGGGCCATACATTTCGGCATAAGCCTGTCTGCTGATTGTTGCCATTAATCCAGCCCTCCCATGACTTTGGCATTGAAGCCATACACCTGACGGTCACCGGCATAGGCAACCAGTTCCACTTCGCGTGTCTGTCCCGGTTCAAAACGAACGGCGGTTCCTGCCGGGATGTT
The DNA here is from genome assembly GCA_013041975.1 of Gammaproteobacteria bacterium. GTDB lineage: Bacteria > Pseudomonadota > Gammaproteobacteria > Chromatiales > Chromatiaceae > JABDQZ01. Next base: position 8,524 of record JABDQZ010000222.1, on the reverse strand, counting down.
CAGGCGAAAACCTCTGGCGCTATCGCGATCAAAATCGAGCGCACTGTTGGTTTCGAAAAAATGATAATGAGAACCGACCTGAATTGGACGGTCGCCGCTATTGGCTACGCTCAATGTTACGGTGTCACGACCTTCATTGAGTTCGATTTCACCTGCTGCTGCAATAACTTCACCTGGAATCATATTGCTCTCCTCAAACGATCGGGTCGTGAACGGTGACCAGCTTGGTACCATCAGGGAATGTTGCTTCTACCTGTACTTCATGAATCATCTCGGCTACTCCGTCCATGACATCCTCAACAGCAACAATGGTGCGGCCGTAATCCATCAACTCGGCAACCGTTTTACCCTCACGAGCCCCTTCAAGAATCTCACAGCTAATGAGAGCCATGGCTTCCGGGTAGTTAAGCTTTAACCCCCTGGCCTTGCGGCGTTCGGCCAGCAGGCCTGCGGTAAATAAAAGTAACTTGTCTTTTTCTCTGGGTGTAAGTTCCATACCTTTACCTTATGCATTTAAATTATGTATTCCAGATTCTCGGTACCACAGCCTTTGTTTGCAGACAGGGCATGCGCACCTTTGACCAGATTTCAGCAAACCAGCGCCTGGCCTGCTCTGTCGAATGACCGAGGTAACGCACGATAAGTAAATCTTCAATCAATGTCATCGCCAGTGTGCCATTATTGTTCGAATAAGATTGACCATGGAATGACTCAATCAACTGCTTGTCAGCATTGGAAACAATGAATGTCCCTGCAACAGGACAGCTATCCAGTTGCGATAGAATATTGAGCTTATCCTTATCAACACGCAGCCGTTCAATCAGTAACGGTTGATTATCCCGGTAAATCTGCCAGTGACTATCCAGTGACCCACTATCAAAGGTTTCATTGATAACCGGCCTTCCCAGGCACTGAATTTCCCAGACTGCAGCTCTGGCGCTGCCCTGTAAATTCAAACGTAATGAATTCTTAACGATGGCACCGGGAAAGAAAATATTCTCCTGGGGCAGCCATTCCAGCACGGCATTATCTGCAACATTAAAAACCTGTTGCTGAACTGCTGTTTCTCCCGCACTTAAATAAAACTTGGTCGCTCCAGGGGTTGTCACTAACGCATGTGCGCCCTGTTCAAGTTCAAGACTGACATCCAGCCGGTCACCACCAACGACGCCACCGGGTGGATGTAACAGATAAACATGGCAGACACCACCTTCAGGATAGAAAGCCCGCTGAACCGCTAAAGGGCCCTGCCGGCGACGTTTGTTCAATACCGTTCTGATCGGTTTTTTCTGAAAGCCCAGTGAAAGTTGCGCATGCCATCCCTGATGAGCATCTTCAGACAGAACAGTATTTGTCGCCGTCACGTTTGTGGACCTGGCTTATTTGAATACCTTACGGACGACATACCATGCCACAGGAATCAGCAAAGCTGCCAGCAACAGGTGCTCACTGCTATGTTGTACCGGGTTTGCATGACTGACGTGTGCAAAGACACTACCTGAAAATGAAAGGGAAGTTACTGCAAATAGTTTTTTCATTATTAATATTCTCCACAAAAACTCGATCTGAGCAGGGTGTGATGTACCTGTTTTCAGAAGTGTATGCGGCAGGGATGCTGCATCCAAGCCTACATGGATGTATTCACGGTGTCTTCTGAAAACAGGTACATCACAGCCTGCGATTCAAACTGTAAGATACTGCTGGATCAACTCCTCGCTCAAGTCAGGCATCGCTCCAGCTGCAACAGAACGCCCCCTGTCGAGTATACAGAAATGATCGCCCACGCGGCGCGCAAAGGGAAGCTTCTGCTCCACCAGCAATACCGTCAAGCCAATTTCCTTGTTCAGCCGGGTAATAATGTCGCCAATCTCGGCCACAATATTAGGCTGAATACCTTCGGTTGGCTCATCCAGAATCAGCAACTGCGGATCAGTGACCAGCGCACGACCAATAGCCAACTGCTGTTGCTGACCACCGGAAAGGTCTCCACCACGACGACCGAGCATTTCCTTGAGTACCGGAAACAGTTCATAAATAAATTCGGGGATCACCCGGCTCTTGTCTTCACGCGCTGGCAAACCGGTTTGCAGGTTTTCCTCAACGCTCATCAACGGAAATATCTGCCTGCCCTGCGGCACATAACCAATACCCATGGCAGCACGTTTTTCCGCGATCGTACCCAGTATATTGTTACCCTGGTAATTGATCTTGCCTGATTTGCCGGGCAACAATCCCATAATGCATTGCAGCAAGGTGGTCTTGCCAACACCATTTCGCCCCATCAGTACAGTGCATGCTCCCTGCGGTACATTCAGATCGAGATCCCAGAGCGTATGGGATTGACCATAAAACTGGTTTAGCTGTTCAACCTCTAACATCTTCTTATTCTCCCAGATACACTTCGATCACTTTCGGATCATTCTGTACCTGATCCATATTTCCCTCAGCCAGTACCGTTCCCTGATGCAGAACAGTGACTCGAGAGTTCAATGCCCTGACAAAATCCATATCATGCTCAACCACCACAACTGAATGCTGCCCGGCGAGCCCAGTCAACAGTTCAACCGTACGATCCATTTCCTGGTGTGTCATACCCGCAGCCGGTTCATCGACCAGCAACATCAACGGGTTTTGCATTAATAGCATACCGATTTCCAGCCATTGTTTCTGACCATGGGATAACAATCCGGCACTGCGGTTCATATGCTCAGTCAGACCAATCGTTTCTGCTACCTGGTCGATGCGTTCCTTTTGTTCCACATTCAATCGTGCAACCAGGGTCGGCCATACACCTTTTGGCCCGTTCATCGACATTTCCAGGTTTTCAAACACCGAGTGATATTCAAAGACGGTAGGTTTTTGAAATTTGCGACCAATACCGGCCTGCGCTATTTCCGGCTCGGACATACGCAACAGGTTCATGCGCTGACCAAACCAGACAGCCCCCTGGTCCGGACGCGTTTTACCAGTGATAATATCCATCATGGTGGTTTTTCCGGCACCATTTGGCCCGATCACGCATCGCAATTCACCCGCTTCAACATAAAAGTTAAGCTCGTTGATAGCCTTGAAACCATCAAAACTGACAGAAACATCTTCCATGTAAAGAACGGTACCGTGAGATAGATCGAGATCATCAACCACCTTGGGTACCAGGAACTCATAGACTCGATCCCTTTGCATCAGACCGCTCATGACTCACCTCCTTTCTTTCTTGAAAAGAGTCCGGCGATACCTCTAGGCATTAACAAGGTTACCACCACGAACAAGCCACCGAGTGCAAACAACCAGATTTCCGGGAAAGCCGCGGTAAACCATGTCTTGGCATAGTTAACGCCCAATGCTCCGATGACAGCACCATAGAGTGTTGCACGGCCACCCATAGCAACCCATACCACCACTTCAATTGAGTTCAACGGCTGAAATTCTCCCGGGTTGATAATACAGACCTGCGGTACATACAGGGCACCGGCAAGACCGGCGAGCATGGCTGAAAAAGTAAAAATAGCCAGTTTGACATACTCGACCTTGTAACCAATGAAACGCGTTCGATCTTCCGCATCACGTATGGCTACAGCCACCTTTCCCAGCCTGGACTTCACCAATGCTCTACAAGAGAGATAACCCAATGCAAGCGCAACCCCCGAAGCGACAAACAACGCAAGACGTGTACTGTCTGCCTGTAAGCTGAAACCCAGGATGTCCTTGAAGTCTGTCAGACCGTTGTTGCCACCAAAGCCCATCTCGTTACGGAAAAACGCCAGCATTAAAGCATAGGTCAACGCCTGGGTAATGATGGAAAGATAAACACCTGTCACTCTTGAACGGAAAGCAAACCAGCCGAACACGAATGCCAGCAAGCCAGGAACCACCAATACCATCAGCATGGCAAAACCGAAGTTGTCAAAACCAGACCAGAACCAGGGCAGTTCCTGCCAGTCGAGAAACACCATGAAGTCAGGCAGTTCAGGGTGACCATAAACACCACGTTCACCAATCTGGCGCATCAGGTACATACCCATGGCATAGCCGCCCAATGCAAAGAAAGCCGCATGACCGAGACTGAGAATACCCAGGTAACCCCACACAAGATCTACGGCAACCGCCAGCAAGGCATACGTCAGGTATTTACCCAGCAGTGTGACGGTATAAATAGAGATATGAAACGTATGTTCAGCGGGCAACTGGTTCAGTACGGGTACCGCTATCAAGGTCGTCAGTAACACCAGCAGAAAAACTTTGCCGCCAATATCGTTTTTGAGGATGCGAAGAATCATGACTTAACCCTCCGCTGCCCGGCCTTTCTGCGGGAACAATCCGCGTGGCCGTTTCTGAATAAAGAGAATGATAAACACCAGTACCAGAATTTTTGCCAGAACTGCTCCTGTCCAGGGCTCCATGAACTTGTTGACGACACCAAGGCTCATACCGCCAATCAAAGTCCCCCACAGGTTGCCAACACCACCAAACACAACCACCATGAAACTATCCACGATATAGGCCTGTCCCAGGTTAGGACCGACATTGGTTAACTGAGATAGAGCCACACCGGCGACTCCGGCAATCCCGGAACCCAGGCCAAATGTCATGGCATCGACGCGTGAAGAACGAATGCCCATGGCCCTTGCCATCGCCCGGTTTTGCGACACGGCACGTACTTCAAGACCCAGCCGGGTTTTTTTCAGGATAAAGAACAACAGTGCAAACACAGCCAGACAGAACAGAATGATATACATACGGTTATAGGTAATGCTCAACACGCTGTTAATCTGAATAAAACCGCTCATCCACTCAGGATTGGATACCGGAACGTTTTGCGGAGAAATAACCGTTCTTACCATTTGTTGAAGGATGAGGCTGATACCGAAAGTAGCAAGCAGTGTTTCCAGTGGCCGGCCATAAAGGAAACGAATCACACTGCGTTCAATACCGATACCGACAACACCGGAAACAATAAAGGCTGCCGGTATGGAAAGCACCAGGGCCAGCCCCACTGAATCCGGCATTGCCTGTTGCATCAGATAGGTTGTATAAGCTCCCAGCATAATCAGTTCGCCATGTGCCATGTTAATGACACCCATGACACCAAAGGTGATAGCCAGGCCAATCGCAGCCAGTACCAGCACTGAACCCAGGCTAAGGCCAAAGAACAGCGTTTCGATATAACCAAAGAACCTGACCTGCTCTTCCTGTTCAAGGACAACTTTCTGCGCGGCTTCCCTGACCTGTTTATCAGTATCATTTTCTGCCATATTGGCCAGTGCACTGCGCACGGCGGGCGCAAGACTGTCTGCCACATTATCAATGGCAGCCAAGCGAACTTCAGTGTCCTCATGACCAAGATCAGCCAATGCAATGCCCAGTTGCATGGCTTGCTTCACTTTGTTGTTTGACTCTTTATCAAGCCGCTGTTTTAAAAACCCAGCATATTCGGGGGCCGGGTTTGCCAACATGGAATTAATCGCTGCCAGACGTTTTTCGGCATCGTCAGAATCAAGATCCATGGTGGATATCAATGCACTGACCTGACTGCGCATCTTGTTGTTAATGGCAAACTTTTTGACCTTACGCTTTTTGTCGAGACCCAGGTCTTCACCACTAAAGGCATCGGTCATTTTAAACTTGCTGCCCTGCTTTTCGACCCAGACAACCTTTTTGGATTTTTTATGCACCATCAGGGTTTTGTTGACGATGCCATTGAGGAATTTTTTCTTGTCCTCAATATCGGTTTGCATGAGGTCTTTAAGGGCTTGTTCTTTTTCGGTAAAGGAACCGGTATAGAGGGCTTCGAAGATAGGGTTATAGGCGTCATTGCCTGTTTCGACTTTGGCTGCTTGCGCAGATGTCGTCATCAGCAATAGCAGGATGATTAAACTTCTTATTAACATTTTGTTGCCATTCGTTTATTGGGTTTTTAGCTTTTATCAGATGCAGTTTTGAAATGATTAAAACTGCATTTGGTAAGAGCTTTACACCCCCTTGGGAAGGAGGTTAAAAGCAAGCTCCCTCCCCTTATCGAGGGGAGGGTCGTGGTGGGCTTAAAGATCAGAAGTTCTGACCAGAACAATTCGCAGTCTTGACGTTATAGTTACCGCAAGACAGAGGCGCTCTCCAGTCAGATATAATGTCTTTTGAACCTTCCAGATAGTCAGACCAGGCATCACCTGCAACCAGACCGGAAGTTTTCCAGACTACGTCAAACTGGCCATCATCCTGAATCTCACCGATCAGCACTGGCTTGGTGACGTGATGGTTAGGCATCATTGCAGACAGACCACCGGTCAGGTTAGGAACGGCAACGCCAACAATGGCTTCCTGTACGGCAGCAGGATCAGTCGTACCGGCTTTCTTAACCGCTTCAACCCACATGTTGAAACCAATGTAATGAGCTTCCATTGGATCGTTGGTAACACGATCTTCACTCTTGATAAATTTCTGCCAGGCTTCAATGAATGCATCATTTTCTTGAGCATCAACACTCATAAAGTAGTTCCATGCAGCCAGGTGACCAACCAAGGGTTTGGTATCAATACCGGACAGTTCTTCTTCACCCACAGAGAAGGCTACGACTGGAATATCCTGTGCAGAAATACCCTGGTTACCCAGTTCCTTGTAGAAAGGTACGTTGGCATCACCGTTGATGGTGGAAACCACAGCGGTTTTCTTACCCGCGGAACCAAACTTCTTGATATCAGAGACAATGGATTGCCAGTCAGAATGACCAAATGGTGTGTAGTTGATCATGATGTCTTTTTCAGCTACACCTTTGGCTTTCAGGTAGGCTTCAAGAATTTTATTGGTAGTACGCGGATAAACATAGTCAGTACCTGCCAGTACCCAGCGTTTAACACCGATTTCATTCATCAGGTAATCAACAGCTGGAATAGCCTGCTGGTTAGGCGCTGCACCTGTGTAGAAAACGTTTTTGGAAGACTCTTCACCTTCATACTGAACCGGATAGAACAACAGACTGTTAAGCTCTTCAAAAACAGGCAATACGGATTTACGTGAAACGGAAGTCCAGCAACCAAACACCGCATCGACCTTGTTTTTCTCGATCAGCTCACGGGCTTTTTCAGCAAATAATGGCCAGTTGGAAGCCGGATCGACAACCACAGGCTCAAGCTTCTTGCCGAGCAGACCGCCCTTTTTGTTCTGTTCTTCAATCAGCATCAGCATGGTATCTTTCAGCGTGGTTTCTGAAATAGCCATGGTGCCTGATAAAGAGTGCAGTACACCGACCTTGATCGTATCTGCAGCCGAAGCGATGGCACTGAACATGGTGCCAGCCAGTAAAGCAGCGCCTACAGATGCGTTTAATAAAGTTCTTTTCATGAATACTCCTTGCAATGATAAGTGAGTTGTAAAAACAACATTTCACTTACTGCAACGAGCATGCCACTTTGAAAAACACACGCTATTCAATGAGTTAAATAAAACTACCGTGATAATACGCACCAACATTGCCCATCAAAAGAAAAAAGGCACAAATATAAAGCGCAAATGGTATAAGGGTATAACAGAATGCACTTTAATAAGGCAGAAACAAGCGGATACTAATCAACCAACACGTCGAGCGCCTCTGACAGTCTACTGACCGCTATGACCTGTAAGCCTTTAATGTCTTTTTTTGGTGCATTGGCCCTGGGGACGATGACTTTTTTGAAACCATGTTTGGCCACTTCGCGCATACGCTCTTCACCATTTGGCACTGGCCTGATTTCACCCGCCAGCCCTACCTCGCCAAAAGCCGCTACATCACGGGGTATGACCCTGCCACGATAACTCGACAGTACGGCCAGCAACACTGACAGATCGGCGGCAGTTTCTGTAATCCTCACGCCACCAACAACATTGACATACACATCCTGATCAAACATGCCGATGCCGCCATGACGATGCAACACGGCCAGCAACATGGACAACCTGTTCTGCTCCAGGCCCAGTGTCACACGCCGCGGGTTAGCCAGCGGACTGTCATCAACCAGAGCCTGTACCTCGACCAGAAGTGGACGTGTACCTTCACGTGTAACCAGGATACAGCTGCCATTGATATCTTCTGCATCGCGTGACAAAAAAATCGCTGACGGATTTGCCACTTCTCGCAAGCCACCATCTGTCATCGCAAACACACCCAGTTCATTGACCGCACCAAAACGGTTTTTCATGGCACGGATTAAGCGGAACTGACTGCCAGCCTCACCTTCAAAATAAAGCACGGTATCAACCATGTGCTCCAGAACCCTTGGTCCGGCGAGACTGCCTTCCTTGGTTACATGCCCCACGAGGAAAATGGTTGTACCGGTCTGCTTGGCATATCGCACGATTTGTGCCGTAGATTCTCGTACCTGCGCTACTGCACCGGGTGCAGATTGCAACTGTTCGGTGTACATGGTCTGAATCGAGTCCAGCACAATCACATCCGGTTTTTCATTTCCTGATTGCTGGATAATTCTTTCCACACAGGTTTCGGTCAACAATTTGAGTTCACTGACTGGCAGGTTGAGTCGACGTGCCCGCAAAC
>JABDQZ010000220.1 GCA_013041975.1 Gammaproteobacteria bacterium | reverse complement strand
GGCCATGACGGTAATGACTGGCTGACGGCTTCTACTGATAAAGCACTCGAAACTGAAGGCTTCAGCATCACCCTGGTTGGCGGAGCTGGCCAGGATCATCTTCAGGGCAGTGATCATAACGACAAACTGATCGGTGCCCATGTGATGACTGACTACAGCTATGACATGTTGCAGTTGCATGGTACTTACCAAGATGAAGGTAATACCTTTGATGGTGGCAAGGGTAATGATGAAATCTGGGCGACCTCCGCTAGCGATACCTTTGTTTTCGAGCTGGGTGATGGGGCTGATATGATTACTGATGCTTTGCATCAACCGGCTGGCTTACAGGCTCCAGCGAGCCAAAACCGTCATGACATTCTCAAATTCGGAACTGGTATCACTCCCCAGGACATTACGGTATTTCGCTCCAGCGAGCCGCTTGGCGAAAGATGGGCCATGGATGAAGAAGACAACCTGATCTTCGCTCATATCAATAACGAAGACTCCATAGAGTTTCAAAACTGGTTTAAGTCTGATGCAAATCAGCTAAACCAGGTTGAATTTGAAGGCGGAACGATCTGGTCTCATGAAGATGTGATGATCCTGGCCTCCGGGGGAACACTTGATGACCAGACGCAACCACAATCCATCGCGACTGATAATGATGATGTCATCAAGCTTAAACAGTTACCTGCTGACCATGAGTTAGTGTTAATTGATGGCCTTGCAGGTAATGACGTCATCAGGGGCGATAACGAAGCCAATATTCTCTTTGGTGGGATGGGTGATGATCGTTTGTATGGTCATTCAGGCAATGATCTGTTGTTTGGCGGAGACGGCAACGACCGCGTTAAAGGTGGTGCCGGTGCCGATCATTTAATAGGAGGAAAAGGCAAGGACCGTTTTATTGTCGGCAGTGGTGATGTTATCAGTATCAATGCAGATGATGGTCGTGATGTAGTGCGGTTTGATGAACAGGCTACAGGTTTTACGGTTTCCCTCGGGCAGGGGATATCAGCTGATAATCTGAAGCTCAAACATTCACGTGATGATCTTGTCATAAAAACTGATATTGATGACTCAATCAGGCTTAAGCACTGGTACCTCAAAGATGAGGCGAGTTTACCTCTGGTAACACTACAGATATTTACTGAAGTGAATAATGCAGATGCTACCGAAACACAAGTCCATAGCTATGATTTTACTGCTGTGGCAGACGCATTCAATCACACAGAATCCAGTCAGTGGTCGATGATGGATGCGTTGCTGGATGCGCATCTGGCTAGCAGTGAATCAGAAGCCATTGGCGGTCCTCTCACCATGGATTATGCACTTGATGGTCTGTTGTCGACGACAGGTACCGAACAACAAGCTGTTTTGAGACAGGAGAACTTTGGTTCAATTTCACAATCATTTGCAGCATAACGAGGAGATAACACATGTCAGGGAACGACACATTTTCTCCACACTTGCTCAGTGTGGAAAAGACTCCGCCATCACCATTACCAACCCTGCTATTGCGGCTCTTGCTGCTTTTTATAGCAATCATCCTGATCTGGGCTTTTTGGGGCAGGCTGGATATTGTGGCCAGGGCAGAAGGAACCCTGGTTCCACAAAACCGCGTTCAAATTGTTCAACCACTTGAAGACAGTCGTGTCGAGCGGATTCTGGTCAAGGAAGGTCAACGGGTTAATAAAGACCAGGTGCTATTTACCATGGACTCGACTTTGACACTGGCCGAGAAGCGAAAGTATCAGTATGAAGTTGCTTTGGCCAGGCTTCAGCTGGAACGTATTGATGCTCAACTTGAAAACAGGCCGCTGCAGCTGTCTGACAATGCACAACTCAAACAGGCCGAACAGGTAAGCGCGCAATATCATGCCAATACGGCTGCTTATGAAACTCAGATCAATGAGGCCAAGGCAGAAAAACAGCGAATAGAGCAGGAATTATCGGCTTCAAAAGTGATGGTCAAGTCACTGGCCGGCACCATGCCCTTGCTGATCGAAACCGAAGCCGCCTATAAAAAGCTGCAAACCAAAGGCTATGCGGACAAACTTGGCGCACTGGAAAAAAAACGAACACGTATCGTTGCACAAAAAGATCTGCAGGAAGAAAAATACCGCGTTGATTCATTAACCGCACAACTGCTCGAGTCTGAATCCAGAATCAAAAGAATAAAGGCTGAGTACAAGCGCATGCTGGTCGAAGAGCAGGTGCAACTCAATGCCCGCATTCACCAGTTCCAGGAGGAGCTTAATAAAATCACCTACCGGGAAAGCCTCACGGAGCTGACTGCGCCAGTCGATGGAATTGTTCAGAATGTCGCTACCCATACCCAGGGTGCCATCGTTCCAGCTGGTACGGTAGTACTTTCCGTCGTGCCGTCTACTGATCCCTTAAAGGCTGAAGTATTGGTCGATAACAAGGACGTCGCGCATATCAAACCGGGTATGCCGGTGCGTGTCAAAGTCGCCAGTTATGAATTTCAGAAATACGGCATGCTTGATGGTCAGGTTGAAACGATAAGCCCCGATGCGATTAACGAGGAGGGGAATCCATTAATGAAAAACTACCGGGTATTAATTGACCTGGGTAAACAGTTCATTGAAAGGGAAGGAAAGCAATTTGATTTAAGGCCGGGTATGCAGGTAATTTCCGAAATCCGGCTGGGGACACGTACGGTAATGGATTATTTATTGTCGCCAATACAGCGGGCTGTGTTGAGTTCAGGTAATGAAAGATAAAATATTATTGGAACTGTGTGTTTTATGCATAAAATGATATAATTATATGCATAAATTTTAGCGAGGATTATCCCATGAGAACAACTCTAGACCTTCCTGAAAAGCTGTTAAATGAAGCGATGAAAGTCACTCATACAGAAACGAAAACCGCTGTTATTATCAAAGCCTTGGAGGAATTGGTCCGAAAATCGAAAATTTCAGAACTCAAGAAATATCGTGGAAAAATAAAACTGGATATAGATCTGGATAATATCCGGGATCGCCATTGATGGGCGTGTTAGTTGATACATCAATCTGGATTGATTATTTCAAGAG
>JABDQZ010000215.1 GCA_013041975.1 Gammaproteobacteria bacterium | reverse complement strand
CAAAACATCAAAATGGCCAATGCCGCTTTCAGTTCCCTCACCGGCCTGGGTGATGAGCACCTGATTGGAGCCTCTGACAGCTTGCCGGCATTTGAGGTACTTCTGGGAAATACAGCTTATATCGATTTCAATTCTGCTGACCAGGGGGCGGTGACCCTGGAAAGAACCTCGCGTTCAGTCTCTGTGAACAATGGCCAGAATCTGCAACTGCACTATTTCCAGGTGATTCAATCTGAAAATGCCTTACAGCAGGAAAATCAACGGCTCAAACAACAAGTAGAAAGACTGACACTGACTGACGAACTGACTGGGCTGGCCAATGAACGTGCACTTTCACAACAACTGGCCATCCAGGTCACCCGCAGCAGACGCTACCAGAACCCCTTGACCCTGGCGCTGCTGAGCATGGAAATTGCTGACGACAACAATCCGCATATTCTTGATGACAATTATGATCGCCTGATTGTTGCCTTCAGCCAGTTTCTGCGTGATCGTTTGCGTTGGGCCGATTTTATCGCGCGCTGCAGCGGTGGACGATTCATTGTCGTGTTGCCGGAAACCACCGAAGCTGAAGCGGCTAAGCTATTTGAAAATATGGCGAGCGAAACCGCTAGTATTGGACTGTCTGAAGCACAAAAAAACAGTATCAACATGCAATTCGGTCTGGCCGCATGGCAAAAAGGTAATGATCCAAAACTTCTGGTTGAGCGCGCTTCCATGGCACTGAACCAGAGTGCATGATCCAGCACGAGCCGGTTAATGACAGAGAAAATTGACCTGCAACACGGACTCGGCCGCAAGGAAATAAAATCTATCACAAGGCGCTTCAGGGCTTTACACGCTGAGCGACTGAAGCGACTGGAATCAGAAATGAATCCGCTGCAAAAGGATTTTCTAAACCTGATTCCTCTGCTGTTTCATATCAACCATGCCACCTTACCCGGTTATACCAGCAACGAAGCGCCTGCTGGTCTGGCTGACTACAAGCCTGACCGAAAAACCCTGTTAATTGCCAAGAAACTTGGGCGTAGCTTTGATTATAAACGGCGCGCCCTGCGCACCATTCCCATTCAGGGCCTGTATCTGATGGGCAGTATTGGCACGATTGGCCAGACTCCCGATTCCGATCTGGATTTCTGGCTGTGCCATAATCACGACCTCAGCGACCAACAGGTTGCGCAGTTGCAACAAAAGGCTCAACGGATTGAACGCTATGGCGTAGAGCGTGGACTGGAAGTGCACATTTTCCTTATGGATGCGGTGGCCTTCAAGTCTGGACAGAGACTGACTATTTCCTCCGAAAGCAGCGGAAGCTCACAGCATCATCTGTTGCTTGAAGAATTCTATCGTACCGGTATTTTACTGGCCGGACGCCCTCCGTTGTGGTGGATCATTCCTCCAGAGGAGGAGAACAATTACCACGAATATTCACAAAACCTCATCACCAAGCGCTTCATTGATCCCACCGACTGGCTGGATTTTGGCGGCATGGACAATGTACCTGCCGAAGAATTTTTCGGGGTGGCGCACTGGCAGCTCTACAAAGGTATCGAATCACCTTACAAGGCCATTCTGAAAATCCTCTTAATGGAATCTTATGCAGCCGATTTTCCGCATATTTCCTGGCTCAGCCATGTCACCAAAGAGGCAATTTTTCGTGGTGATGATGATGTTATCGACATCGATCCTTACGTGTTGATCTATCGCCATGTAGAAGCCTACCTGTCAGGCCGGCTTGAGGATGAAAGGCTGGAACTGGCCAGACGCTGTTTTTACTTCAAGGTCAATCTGCCGTTATCACGCCCGGCACGTTCAAACCAACATTGGAAACAGAAAAAGCTATCCGGCCTGGTCAAGGAATGGCAGTGGTCTGAAGACTATATCAAACTGCTGGACTCTCGCGATACCTGGAAACTGGAACAGGTTATCCAGGAACGCAATGTTCTGGTACGCGAACTCACTCACACTTACCGGGTGCTGATGAACTTCGCACGTAACAAGGCAGCTACCGGAGGCATTGATCCGCTGGAGCTGAATCTGCTGGGCCGCAAACTGTATGCCGCATTGGAACGACGTCCCGGGAAGATTGATTTTATCAACCCCGGCATCTCAAAAAACCTGCATGAATCGCGCCTGTGTTTTCGCTACGACACCAGAAACGATCAGGAAAAATGGCAGCTGTACAGGGATGACCCATTCCTGGACCAGCGTTTACAGCCATTAAAAAATGCCAACACCCTGGTGGAATTGCTGGCCTGGTGCCACAGCAACAAGACCATAGAACCTGGTATCCAGGTCATTATCCGGCCGTATACGGCACCAGTCAGCCTGACGGAACTACGCCATATCCTTGATCTGATTCAGCAAAATATACCTGATCATGACGCCATCAAACCAGAGCTTGAGCAACTGGAACATAAACCTCAAACGTCCATTTCAATGGCCTTCATTAATGTCGGGCTGGATCCGTTAAGCAAATTATCCAAAGCCGGTTTCCAACTGACATCAAAACGCTCTGATCCGCTAAGTTTCAGCAGTGGCAGGATCAATCTCTGCCAACGCATTGAATATCTGCTCATCAACACCTGGGGTGAGATTGAAGTTTTTTCCTGGGCCGGTACCCATGGTTTGCTTGAAAGCCTGTGCAGACATTTACAGTCGCTTCGCAACTTACAAAATCCAAAACACCTCGCCATTCATGGCTTTGGTTCGGCCCGCAGCCATAACATTGCTGCCCGTGTTGAGCAGCTCAGCAATAACCTTATTGACTGTTTCCTGATCAGCGGTACCGGACTCAACAGCAAATACGTCCTAGAAATCGAAAATCACTTTGCCTGTATTTTTTACGTCAATGAAACATTTCACTATCTGCTGTTTGATGACCAGCTTGAACTGTTTGATCAACTGGGCGAAAGCAGCAACGAATTTCAGCAGGTTATCTTCGATGAACAAGCCTTGCGCAAACACCCTTTGCCATCGATTTTCAGGCATAACCGTCCAGATACTATTCAATTATTTAGCTGGCAGCTTGAAAAAGGCACACAATTTTTTATTCTGGATGAAAACGGCTGCCTGTTTCATCAATTTGTCCGAAATGCCGAAGAACAGCATTTGCTGACTCAACAGCAACGCTTTCTTGAAAGCCTCGCCAACCGCCGTACCCTGCTTTCCGTAGACAGTGCCTCCAAAAGCCTCAAACATGCGCCTGAGTACTACCGTATGGAAAAGCCCGAGCGTAATGAATGGGTGGCTAATGATGTACACATGCCTGATTTACCGCTCTCATCAAACTATACCGAACTGGAGCTACTGGTTGGAAACGGTTCAGAAAATAGCCTGAACAGTTATTCAATTCTCTGCAATGATCAGGAATTTGATTACCTGCTATTACGTGATGATATTTACGTCGCGGTTGCCGGCTATGTACTTAATATCAGAAAAAATGCGGCAACCTACCCTGTCTATCTGACAGCCATCGCGCCTACCGGAATGGAAAGTGTCAGGGAATGGTCAACCGTTCATATGTTGAACTTCAAGAAAAAGCTGGAAAACCAGGTCAATATCGCGTTACGGCAGCTTGCCTATAAAGACTAGAGAAAATCTGATTAACTGTCTTTTTAAGCCTGTCGAAAAGTCTTGTAGTTGAAATCATGACCAATTCAAGATTACTGGGCTGACACCAACAGAATTAATTCAGGCCAGCACTCCACCCAGCCATTCATTAATATCAGCAATTTCCTCGGCACATACTGAATGCATCATCGGGTAATGATGCCAGTCTACTTCATGGCCTTTATCTCGCAGCCAGTCCAAAGATGATAGCGCTTGAGCATAGGGAACAATGCCATCGTCGATTCCATGTGCCAGAAAAATCGTCTGTTTCTGACCTGCTTCGATGGTTTCGCGCATTGGTAAATATGTCGATAACGCCATGACACCGGCCAGTGGCAGGTTGAGTTGCATGGCGGTATGTAATGCGATAACGCCACCCTGTGAAAATCCTGCCAATACAATGTCGGATAACTGAATATCACCGACAGCCTGGCTACTGACCAGGTTGGCGATACGCTCAACCGAGTTAAGCACGCCCTTGCCATCCACACGACGACTCAGGTCAGCCTGTAAAATATCGTACCAGGCTCGCATTTGCATACCGCCATTGATGGTCACTGGCAATACGCCAGCATGTGGAAATATAAAACGTATATTGTCGATCCCGGGGAAATCCATTTCATCGACAATGGGCACAAAATCACTGCCGTCAGCTCCAAGCCCGTGCATCCAGATCACCACTTTTTCCAGCTTGCCTGTCGGCTCAAGGGTAATTTCTGTTTCGGTGCGGATCATTTCAGTCATGTTGTTCACACAGTTGTTAATGGTTTTAGCGCATTATACGATACGTCCCTGTATTAATGCTTCAAAAAGGGGATACCCGATGTTGTGCTGGTCACGATACATTTTCATTCTTGTTGTTATCATTCTGGGCTCAGCCAGCATGCTGTCTGCCTGCGGCCAGAAAGGCCCACTGGTGATGCCTGATGAAAACCAACAACAAACACAGGAAACTGACAGTTAATGGACCATTTTGAATACCGGCAAAACCAGCTGTATGCCGAAGATGTTTCCGTTGCAGATATTGCCTCTGAACATGGAACGCCCTGCTACGTTTATTCCCGAGCCACGCTGGTAAGACACTGGCATGCTTTTGACGATGCCTTTGCGCAACGATCCCACCTGGTTTGCTTTGCAGTAAAAGCCAACTCCAACCTTGCAGTGTTGAATGTGCTTGCACGCCTCGGATCAGGCTTTGATATTGTTTCTGTCGGTGAGCTTGAAAGAGTCATTGCCGCCGGTGGCGATCCATCAAAAGTGTTATTTTCAGGTGTAGGCAAACAGGAACATGAAATGCGTCGTGCTCTTGAAGTGGGTATTCGCTGCTTTAATGTAGAGTCTGCTGCAGAACTGGAAAGACTCAATCAGGTAGCAGGTGCCATGGGCAAAAAAGCGCCGGTTTCCCTGCGTGTTAACCCCGATGTAGATGCCAATACACATCCTTATATCTCAACCGGCCTGAAAGAAAACAAATTTGGTATTGCGATTGATGAAGCTATTGCACTTTATCAGGCTGCCAATGATATGCCACATATTCAGGTCAGCGGCGTGGATTGTCATATTGGTTCTCAACTGACTGAAATCGAGCCGTTTCTGGATGCGCTTGATCGTGTACTCGCGCTTGTCAATAAACTCGAAGAATCCGGTATAAGCATTCACCATCTTGATCTCGGTGGTGGGCTGGGTGTGCGCTATGATGATGAAACTCCACCTGAACCAGCTGATTATGCCCGTGCTATTCATGATCGTTTAGGCGATACACCCTACGAAATACTCATCGAGCCCGGTCGCGCCATCGCCGCCAACGCCGGTATTCTTGTTACCAGGGTTGAATACCTCAAAGCCAATGAAGAGCGGCATTTTGCCGTGGTCGATGTCGCCATGAATGATTTGATCCGTCCTTCACTTTACCAGGCCTGGCAGCAAATCATTCCTGTCGATAAATCCGCAGAAGGCATAACGGCAACCTATGATCTCGTTGGCCCTATCTGCGAAACCGGTGACTTTGTCGGTAAAAACCGCCAACTCTCTCTGCAACAGGGACAGTTGCTGGCTATCCGTTCATCTGGCGCCTATGGCTTTACCATGGCCTCAAACTACAATACCCGGCCACGCGTCGCTGAAATTATGGTTGATGGTGATCAGACTCACCTGGTCAGGCAACGCGAAACTATCGAATCACTGTATGCCGGAGAAAGTGTGCTGCCATGATGCTGCGTTTTTCTAAAATGCATGGCCTCGGTAATGACTTCGTGGTGTTTGATGCAACCACAAATGCACTTTCATTATCAGCTGAGCAGGCTCGTGACCTTGCCGATCGGCACTTTGGAATTGGCTGTGACCAGATATTAATCGTTGAAAAACCGCGTACGGCAGATACGGAATTTTATTATCGTATCTTTAACGCCGATGGCTCCGAAGTGGAACAGTGTGGTAACGGTGCGCGTTGTTTTGCCCGCTTCGTTTCTGCAAGGGGGTTGAGTCACAACAGTGTTCTTCATGTGGGTACCGTCAAAGGCAACATCACGCTCTATCTGGAAAATGGCAACCAGGTGCGGGTGAATATGGGCATCCCTGAATTCGAACCCACGAAAATTCCTATCGGTTTTTCCGAACAAGCCAAAACCTATCACGCAACAGTTGATAATCATTCACTGGAGTTCATGTCTGTTTCCATGGGCAATCCTCATGCGGTATTGATTGTTGATGATGTCAATAGCGCACCAGTGGAAACACTCGGGCCTGTCCTGGAAAACCATTCCTTGTTTCCAGAAAGAATCAATGTCGGCTTCATGGCGGTCAAAAGCCGGCAGCAAATTGACCTGCGCGTGTTCGAACGCGGCAGCGGTGAAACCCTGGCCTGCGGTACCGGTGCCTGTGCCGCCATGGTTTGTGGAAAAAACAGCGGTTTGCTGGATAATGAAGTGATAGTATCTTTACCCGGTGGGCAATTAACCATCAGCTGGCAAGGCCCTGGCGAACCTGTTTGGATGACAGGCCCGGCTGAATTTGTTTTTGAAGGCGAAATAACACTATGAGTAACGAAGAAAATCAGGAACAGCTGGTAATTGATCACCTCAAGAATAATCCTGACTTTTTTGTCAATCACGAAGAATTGCTGGCAGAGCTGACTTTACCGCATGCCAGCGGCGGTGCAGTTTCACTGGTAGAACGCCAGGTAGCAACTTTGAGAAAACAGGCTGGTGAATCCCGACAGCAACTGGCGGAACTGATTTCTGTGGCTCGTGACAATGAATCACTCAATAGCCGCCTTCACAAGATGACTCTGGAACTGTTCGATGCGACTACCATTGATGACGTCATTGATACGCTGCAAAATCACTTACGAGACCAGTTTGATGCTGACTCTGTGGAAGTGAAACTGTTTTCAGCCAACGAGCTAAAAAAGGAAGCCGTCAAAGGTAACCCGAGTCCGGCACTATTTCAGCAACTGATGCAGGATGGTCGCCCCAAGTGTGGCCATATCGATCAGGGACAAATGGAATATCTGTTCGGCCAGTTCGACAAGGAAGCTGGCTCGGTAGCACTGGTACCACTTGATGGCATCAATATCACCGGAATTCTGGCTATCGGCAACAGCGACCCGGATCATTTTCACTGTGGCCAGGGAACCGACTTTTTAAGAAGACTTGGCGATGTTGTCGCCAAGGCCTTTGAAGCTGTTGAAATTGCCTGACGACCAATACCATACCAACACCATGACTGAAAGTGACGTTCTCACTGAAGTCAGAAAACAGTTTATCAGTCACCTGTTTCAGGAAAAGCAACTCTCTGCGCACACCCGCGATAATTATGAGCGGGACCTGAGCCGTTTCCAGCAATGGCTGGAAGAAAATGCGGTCAGTCAGTGGCGTAACGTCAAACAACATCATGTCCGGCAATTTGTAGCTTTTCGCCATCGCAAAGGATTAGCCGCCAAAAGCCTGCAGCGATTACTTTCATCGATTCGCAGTTTTTATAAATACCTGTTACGCGAACAACTCGCCGAAGAGAATCCTGGCATCGGTGTCAGAGCGCCGAAAGTGAAACGCAAACTGCCCTCTACCATGAATGTCGATGAGGTCAGCCAGTTACTCAAGCCCGACAGTAACGATCCACTGGATATTCGTGATCTGGCGATCATGGAGCTGTTCTATTCTTCCGGGTTGCGCCTGTCTGAATTGCTGTCACTTAACCTGGAAGATTTTCCAGTGGACGTTGAAGAACTGACTGTCGTCGGAAAAGGCTCAAAAACACGTATTGTGCCCGTCGGCCAGTTTGCCCGTGATGCAGTTGCCAGATGGATGGAAGTCAGAACAACGCTGGCCAACAAAGATGAGCCCGCCCTGTTTGTCAGCAAACGTGGTAGCAGAATTTCCAGTCGCTCGATTCAGCAACGCCTTTCTCAACAAGCGATTAAAAAATCCAGCAATCAGCATCTGCATCCTCACAAGCTACGCCATTCCTTTGCCAGCCATATTCTGGAATCCTCTGGTGATCTGCGCTCTGTCCAGGAGCTGCTGGGACACGCTAATATCAGTACCACACAAATTTACACACATCTCGACTTCCAGCGTCTGGCCCAGGTTTATGATGCGGCTCATCCCCGTGCACGCCGAAAAAAATAAATTCCTCTCTATTCAGGCTGCATTAAAGCTTCTTTTCGACAAGCCGCTAACTTTCAAAAGACCATCATCAAAATGAATGAATGCTATGCCTGCTTTGAGTATAAAAATAAAACTACTGTCCATTTTCAGCATCATCGGTCTGCTGCTGGCTGTTCTCGGTGGAATCAGTTATTTCGTCAATACCCAGCTCACCAGCGGGCTCGATCACATGACTGGCCCGGTCTGGGCTGCTTCAGATTCTGCCTCTGCCGGTACCAAGGGAGTGAACCTGCAACTACTTACCGTGGAACGTATTCTTAAAGACGGACAAACCGCTTATACCAGGGACCTGGAAGAAGCCATGCAGCAAACCCAGGCTGCATATGATGCCATTCTAAACACCAGCATGATCGGAGAGGACCAGTTATCGGCCATAGAAAGCAGACTTTCCAACTTCAATGCATCACGTGAAGCAATACTCAAAGCCAATACAGGCTATCGTAATACCCAGCCATTACTGCAAACCAATATCAATGAATTTCGCGATGTTCTTAACCGCGTCGAACGTATTGCCAGTCAGAATATTCTCAACTACGAAATCAATGCCGAAGAGCAGGAAGAGGAGGAAGAAGAGCAAGAGGATGAAACGCGGGATGATGCTGAACCAGCAGAAGAAGTGGCGGATGAATCCATTCAGGATGAAACGTCAATGTCTCAAGTGGCTGACGATGAAGCCGTTACCGGGGAAGATGAAGCCGTTGATGATTCAGTTCTGGATGAAGAGTCAATGTCCCAAATGGCTGACGATGAACCTCTTACCGGGGAAGATGAAGCCGTTGATGAATCAGTTCTGGATGAAGAGTCAATATCTGAAATGGCTGACGATGAACCTCTTACCGGGGAAGATGAAGCGCACACCCCAGACAGCGAAGCTGTCACGGTTTCACCTGCTAGCGAACCCGCTCCCGTCATGACAGAAACTGCTGAGGAACTTGTTGACGAAGAAGTTGATGAAGAAGAGCTTGCTGAAGAGGACATGGATGAGGAAGAAGAGGCTTCAGCAGACTCTGACTGGGAAGTCGTCAATTCCGCTGGCAGTGCCCGCCTTGCCCTGATGAGCCGAGCCTATGAGCTGGAAAACTTTCTACGTAATCCCGGCAACCAGGCTACGCTCGAACAACTTGAAACGGTGTTTGGCGACCTTGAATTTGCCGTTGAAAACATTGTTGAATACATTAACGGCGACAAGCAAATTCGTGATGGTCTGCAAGCCGGCCTGACACACAAGCAAGCCCTGCAGAAGTTACTTGCAGAAAATAAAAGCGTTACTGATCGAAGCATGAAACTGTACCAGGAAATGCTCAGTAAATTGCAGACTTATCGTAAGCATGCCAACTCCCTGACAGAATTAGGCGCGGTGCTTACTGCCCAGTTAACGGAGACCGTCAACACTGAAACCCAGTCACTGAAAGAACAGTCAGATTTTGATTTGATGCTGATAATGGGCACCGTTGTCTTCGGTCTTGTGATCATGCTTCCTATTTACCTGGTCAGTAAACGTACCATTATCAACCCCATCAACCAGGTCAGTGAACAGCTTTGGGACATTGCCGAAGGTGAAGGTGATCTGACTATCAAACTCAATACCAAAGGCGACAAGGAAATCGCCAACCTGGCATCAGCGTTCAATGCCTTCACCGGCAAACTGGCTAAAACCATCGCTTCACTTCAGTCCTCAATCAAGCAACTCGCGTCTACCACGGTAAAAATCACGACTGTCGGTGACCAGACAGAAAATGCGGTAGGACAACAGCAGAACCAGATTGACCAAATGGCAAGCACCATGGCAGAACTCAGCAGCAGTGTGCATAATGTTGCCGCAAAAACTGAAGATGCCCATGAAAACGCTCAAACCGTCGATGCAGAAGCCAGCAATGGCAGAAAAGTGGTCGACAGCACCATAACCAGTATCAACCAGCTTGCCGGTGAAGTGGAAACCGCCTCACAAGTCATAAATAACCTGGGCACTAAAAGTGATCAGATATCTTCTGTTCTTGAGGTTATCCGCACTATTTCCGAACAAACGAACCTGTTGGCGCTGAATGCCGCCATTGAAGCGGCACGAGCTGGTGAGTCAGGCCGCGGCTTTGCTGTCGTTGCTGATGAAGTGCGCAACCTTGCGGCCAGAACCAATGATTCCATTGTTGAAATCCAGAGCACCATCGATGAGTTACAAAATGGTGCGCAAGAAGCGATCAAGGTCATGTCTCATGCGCATCAGTGTGCACAGGATACGATCGAACCAGCCCGTGATGCTGGCAAGGCACTGGAACGCATTACCGAAGTTGTTGCCAGTATTACCAGCCTCAATGCGATGATTGCCGAATCCACGCGGGAACAAAGCAACAGCGCGTCCGAAGTCGAACAGAACACCATTCAGATCCGTGATGGCGCAACCGCCACCTCATCCAGCGCCAGGGAGCTTTCCGATTCAACCACTGATCTGGTAAAACTCGCAGAACAGTTAACCACGCTTGCCAGCCAGTTCAAGATTGACGAATCAGAAACTCCCGGCCATACAGCTAAAGCAAATGATGATAGTGCCATATCCTGAGCTGTAGCGGTTTTTACCATAAATACAGGGCGTTTTTTCCCTGTTTTTCAGGTAAAATCCCTGCTCTTTTAATGCGCAGGATTATTTCGTGAGTAAAATTCGCAGTACGACGATTCTGTCTGTGCGCCGCAACGGCAAAGTGGTTGTTGGTGGCGATGGACAGGTTTCCATGGGAAACACCGTGATGAAAGGCAATGCACGCAAGGTACGCCGCCTTTATCGTGATGGTGTTCTGGCCGGTTTTGCCGGTGCTACCGCCGATGCCTTTACCTTGTTTGAACGCTTCGAAAGCAAACTCGAAAAACACTCTGGTCACCTGACCCGCTCCGCTGTCGAGCTTGCCAAAGACTGGCGAACTGACCGTATGTTACGTCGACTGGAAGCCCTGCTGGTTGTCGCTGATCAGAGTGCTTCCCTGATCATTTCCGGAACCGGTGATGTCATCGAACCGGAAAATGGCCTGATGGCGATTGGCTCAGGTGGTCCTTACGCTCAGGCAGCCGCTACTGCCCTGCTTGAAAATACCGACTTGTCCGCTCGTGAAATCGTTGAAAAAGGCCTGAAGATTGCCGGTGATATCTGCGTATACACCAACCAGAACCGCGTTATTGAAGAACTCGATTCAGACGATTAATTTCAACATCTTCATTGATTTAGCAGTACCAACGGAACCCCAATGACTGACATTACCCCTCAACAGATTGTCCAGGAACTCGACAAACACATTATCGGCCAGACCGATGCCAAACGCGCGGTAGCCATTGCCTTGCGTAACCGCTGGAGACGCATGCAGCTTGATGAGGAAATCCGCAATGAAATTACTCCCAAAAACATTCTGATGATCGGGCCAACCGGTGTTGGAAAAACTGAAATCGCACGTCGTCTGGCAAAACTTGCCAACGCGCCGTTCATCAAGGTTGAAGCAACCAAGTTTACCGAAGTTGGCTATGTTGGTCGTGAAGTTGACTCAATCATCCGCGATCTTGCGGATTATGCCGTTAAAATGATACGTGAGCAGGAAATGGACAAGGTGCGTGATGCAGCCAAAGAGGCCGCACTGGAGCGCGTACTGGATGTACTGCTGCCAAAACCTACGGTTTCCAGCTGGGAAGACGAAAGTAAAACCTCATCACTATCTCCATCAACCCGTGACAAGTTTCGCATCAAGATCATCAATGGTGAAATGGATGACAAGGAAATCGAGATTGATGTTTCTTCTCCACAGATAGGCGTCGAGATTATGGCGCCTCCCGGCATGGAAGAAATGACCAACCAGTTGCAGGGACTGTTCCAGAACATGGGCAGTGGTAAAACCAACAAGAAAAAAATACGCATTAAAGATGCGTTGACGGTTCTTGAAGAAGAAGAGGCCGCAAAACGCGTTAATGAAGACGAGCTTAAGCTCACTGCACTCGAAAATGTTGAACAAAACGGCATTGTCTTTATCGATGAGCTCGATAAGGTAGCCAGCCGCAGTGAAGGCCAGGGCGCTGATGTTTCACGCGAAGGGGTACAGCGTGACCTGTTACCACTGGTTGAAGGATGCACCATTACGACCAAATATGGTGCGATCCGTACGGATCACATTCTGTTTATCGCTTCCGGTGCTTTCCACTTATCCAAACCTTCTGACCTGATACCTGAACTTCAGGGACGCTTACCGATTCGAGTTGAGTTATCGGCACTAAGCAGTGATGACTTCACCCGTATCCTGACCGAGCCTGATGCTTCGCTTACCGAACAATACCAGGCGCTTCTCTCCACCGAGGGACTGAAACTGGAATTTACCGAAGCAGGCATTCGTAAAATCGCTGATGTTTCCTGGCAGGTAAATGAACGTACCGAAAACATTGGTGCACGTCGTCTGCATACGGTGATGGAAAGGTTACTGGAAAATATCTCGTTTGATGCCAGTACCCGGTCCGGTGAAAACATTGCTGTTAATGAAGCGTTTGTTGATGATCAGCTTTCAGAGTTGTCGGTTAATGAAGACCTGACCCGCTATATCCTCTAACTTTATCATTGATATTACTTTTACAATCCGGGTTATAACCACGCTGTTATTTTTCAGGAGAAACTATTTATGTCACATCCGACTCCAACTGAACTGAACCTGCATCGTGAATCCAGGGTGCTTGACGTCACTTTTGATGACGGCTCCACTTTTTCACTGCCTTGCGAATATCTGCGTGTTTATTCACCCTCTGCAGAAGTGCAGGGACATACCTCAGACCAGGCGGTTTTGCAGGTTGGAAAGGAAAGTGTCAATATTGACCGTATTGACCCTGTGGGAAATTATGCTGTCATTCTTCATTTTGATGATGAACATAATACCGGCATTTACTCGTGGGAGACCCTTTATAGGCTGGGTAGCAATTATGAGGAGCTGTGGGCAGACTACCTGACACGGCTTGAGCAGGCTGGACATACTCGGAAACCGTCCAGTTGAGGCACTAGACCAAACGGAAAGACAATGAACGAACAAGACACCACCCATTTCGGTTACGAAACAGTCAACACCGAAGACAAGGCCAAACGCGTCCGTGGTGTGTTTGATTCAGTCGCCGGCAACTATGATTTGATGAATGACCTCATGTCGATGGGCGTTCATCGTTTATGGAAACGCTTCGCGGTTGAACTGGCAGGCGTTCGAAGCGGACACAAGATTCTTGACCTTGCCTCCGGTACCGGTGACCTGGCTGGGCGTTTTTCCGGACTGGTTGGCGCCGATGGGCTGGTAGTCATGTCGGATATCAATGCTGCCATGCTGAATGAGGGCCGTTCCCGCATGGTCGACGACGGTCATATCGGCAATATTCAGTATTCGCAGATCAATGCCGAGCAGATCCCTTTTCCCGACAATACCTTTGACTGCATTACCATCGGCTTTGGACTGCGTAATGTAACGGACAAGCAGGCGGCATTAAACTCGATGTACAGGGCTTTAAAACCGGGTGGTCGTTTACTGGTCCTCGAGTTTTCTCATCCAACGACAAAACCCCTGCAAAGTATTTATGACCTGTATTCTTTCAAGCTGTTACCCCTGATGGGTAAACTGGTTGCCAGGGATGAAGACAGCTATCGTTACCTGGCTGAATCGATTCGCATGCACCCTGATCAGGATTCCCTGAAAGAGATGTTTGTTTCTGCAGGTTTTGAAGACTGCGACTATCATAATCTGACCGGCGGTATTGTGGCGGTTCATCGCGGCTTTAAATATTGAGCACCTCATCATGACAATACGTGATGCCAGTTACCAGGTTCTCGAAACCGCTATTAACAAATACCTGTCTCTCGATCCTGAAATTGCCAGTCAACTGGCATCACTCCATGGCAAGGTTATTGGTATCGACCTTTCAGGTACCGGTATAACACTGTTTTTCATCCCTGGTCAGAACGGACAACTTCAGGTTTTAAGTCAGCATGAAGGACAAGCCGATTGTCTGATTAGCGGGGCCCCGTTAAATCTAATGCGCTCATCCATAGTCGACAATACTGATTCAACCTTTAGCGGAGATGTTCACATTGAGGGGAGTTCTGCTCTTGCCCAGGAATTTACCTCCATACTTAAACGCATCGAAATTGACTGGGAAGAACAGCTTTCGCGCCTTACCGGCGATATTCTCGCTCATCAAATAGGCAACAATTTACGTGCGGGCTCAAGCTGGTTAAGCAGAAACCTTGATTCGACTGGTCTAAATTTTCAGGAGTATCTGCAAGAAGAGGCCCGAGTTCTTCCTGGTGCACTGGAACTGGAAAACTTCTATCAGGATGTTGATC
>JABDQZ010000378.1 GCA_013041975.1 Gammaproteobacteria bacterium | reverse complement strand
GTCATTGCATTGAGGTTCTGGTTGCTTGGAGCCTGGCTTGTGATGCCGCTGATGGTGCTGGAACTCAGTATTCTTGGGGCTGCCTTTTACCTGGTGCAAAAGGCGAGTCGTGACGTTGAAACGATAGATTTGTCCGATAACCTGTTAAGCGTGACCAGAAAAGTCAGGTCCGTGGTGGATGAATGGCAATTTCAGCCCTATTGGGTGCAGGTAATACTGAGAGCCGATCATATCAGCTGGTATCCAACGCATCTTTGTTTGCGTTCACACGGCAAGATAGTAGAGATTGGCACCTGTCTTACCGATGAAGAGCGGGAAGAGCTCTCTGAAAGCCTTAAACAGGAATTACAGATTTTAAAGCCTGCCGAGCGTATTTAGGTGAGTTCGACGGCCGGCTGGAAAGAAATAACAATAGACAAAAACCATAAGAATCAAGGGGAGCACTTATGCTTATCGGAAAAAGGCTGAAATTTCTTTCGGCTGCTGGTCTGGCGACGCTGGCTAGTAATGCAGTAGCAGAATATGGTCTGAACTTGCCGGAACCGGTATCACCGGTCACCAGAGATATTTTTGATTTGCACATGCTGACGGCTTATGTAGCTACTGTCATCATGATCATCATTACGGCTGTGGTTGTTTATGCGCTTTGGAAATTCCGTAAATCAGCCGGCTATGAAGCTGATCAGAATTTCCATGTCAGCTGGTTTGGTAAATGGGCCTGGGTCATGGTACCAGTCGTGGTACTGGGTATTGACCTGAGTATTGCTGGCAAGGCAACAAAAACCTTTTCACTGGTAGAAGATAGCTCTGATCCTGATATTACCCTTAAAGTCACTGGTTCCCAGTGGAAGTGGACTTATGACTACATGGATGATGACATCAGACTGGTGTCCAACCTGAACAAGGACATTCCGGTAACTGACAATAACTATCTGCGTGATGTCGATAATCCTGTCATATTACCTGTCAACAAGCGTATCCGTTTCCTGCATACCGCCACTGATGTGTTGCATGCCTGGTGGGTGCCCGCTCTTGCTTATAAGAAAGACTCTATCCCTGGTTACATTAATGAAACCTGGGCAATTATTGAGAAAGAAGGCACTTACCGTGGTCAATGTGCCGAGAACTGCGGTACTGGCCATGCTTACATGCCTATCGTGGTCAAGGCAGTCAGTGAAGATAAATATGCTTCCTGGGTTGCCGAGCAGAAAGCTGAAAAAGCCAAGGCCATGGCAGAAGCGACTTCCGACAAGGCATGGACCAAGGACGAGTTGATGGAGCGTGGCAAGAAAGTTTACATGACCAACTGTGTGGCCTGTCACCAGTCCGAAGGTCAGGGGCTGCCTCCTGCATTTCCTGCTCTTAAAGCGGGTCCAATTACCACAGGTCCTGTCGCCGGACATATTGACATTGTTGTCAACGGTAGTAAGAAAAATCCTGTAATGGTTGCCTGGGCCAACGCCCTGAATGACCTGGAAATGGCTGCGGTAATAACCTACGAGCGTAATGCCTGGGGTAATGATACCGGTGATGTAGTACAACCAGCTGATGTTAAAGCAGCGCGTTAATCGAAATTACAAGAACTCAAGGAGATAAACCATGAGCACTGAAGTAGCACACGACGATCATCATCACGGGCCGCCAAAAGGCATCGGTCGCTGGTTGTTTAGTACCAATCATAAAGACATTGGTACCATGTACCTGATTTTTGCCCTGGTCATGCTGTTCCTGGGTGGCGCATCAGCGATGATGCTGCGAGCCGAACTGCTGTATCCAGGGGTTCAGATTCTTGATCCTGATCTTTATAACAACCTGCTGACAAACCATGCGCTTATCATGGTGTTCGGCATGGTGATGCCAGCTGCTGCCGGTATGGCAAACTGGATGATTCCGCTGATGATCGGTGCTCCGGATATGGCATTGCCGCGTCTCAATAACCTGAGTTTCTGGTTGCTGCCATTTGCCGGTACCATGCTGATTATCTCCATGATAGCTCCTTACATCTTTGGAGATACTCCGGTTAACACGGGATGGACACTTTACCCTCCTTTGTCCGTGCAAGCCGGTATTGGTATGGACTTCACTATTTTCACAGTCCATATTCTGGGTATTTCCTCGATTCTGGCATCAATTAATATCGTGACGACGATTGTTAATATGCGTGCTCCAGGCATGGGTTACTTTAATATGCCATTGTTCGTATGGGCCTGGTTGTTGACCGGTCTGCTGCTGATTATGGTTATGCCTGTCCTGGCAGGTGGTGTGACCATGTTGCTGTTTGACCGTCATTTCGGCACAGCTTTCTTCGATGCAGCAGGCGGTGGTGACCCTGTATTGTTCCAGCATCTGTTCTGGTTCTTTGGTCATCCTGAAGTCTATGTGCTGCTACTGCCTTCTATTGGCGTGCTGGGTCTGGTGGTTCCAACCTTTTCGCGCAAGCCATTGTTTGCCTATAAGCCATTGGTTTATTCCATGATGCTTCTTACTGCGCTTGGTATGGTGGTCTGGGCTCACCATCAGTATACGGTGGGCATGTCTGAAGCCGTAACGACCTACTTCATGATTGGTACAATCCTGATTTCCATTCCGGTCGGTTACATGTTGTTCAGTTTCATCTTTACCATGTGGCGTGGATCGATGACATTTGAAACACCTATGCTGTTTGCGGTTGCGATCGTTTTGATGTTCTCATTCGCCGGTGTTACCGGGGTAATGCTGGCTGTTGTACCCGCTGACCTTCAGTATCACGATACCTATTTCGTTGTGGCTCATTTCCACTACGCACTGATTCCAGGTGCTGTATTCGGTCTCTATGCAGGTGTGTTCTACTGGCTGCCTAAATGGACTGGCCATATGTACGACGAGAAACTGGGCAAGATCTTTTTCTGGTGGACAACGATTTCGTTCAACTTGACTTTCTTCCCACAGCATTTCTCGGGCCTGGCCGGTATGCCGCGTCGTATTGTTGATTACAGCGCGATATTCATGGAATTTAACTTTATTTCATCGATCTCGGCATTTGCCTTCGGTGCATCGCATCTATTGTTCCTGTATATCATCATTAAAACGATTAAAGGTGGTGAAAAGGCTGGCGATATGCCATGGGATGGAGCGCAGATTGGAACGCCGGGGCTGGAATGGACTGTGTCTTCACCACCGCCTTTCCATACTTTTGAACAGCCACCAGCAGTGATTAAGCAGTCCTGATGTGGGTCCGGGTAACACCTTAGAGTGTTACCCGGCATCAGGTAAATCACAAAAGAGAAGACAATGAACGATCAGCAAGATCAGAAAAAATCCAATTTGAAAGTGGCCTTGTTTCTGGCTGCGATAGCGTTGCTGATTTCCATGTGGCCACTGTATATATTGAAACAATCGGCGGGAAGTTGAGTACGCAAGAAAACAAAAACGCTGCATTAGCCCGTAAACTGGTACTGATAGTTTTCGGTATGTTCGGCTTCGGATTTGCCATGGTGCCATTGTATGACCTGGTCTGTGATGTCACCGGTATTAACAGGGCAGGGGCTTCCGATAGTGGCGGAAGAGTTGCGCTGGAGGATGTTATTCACGGTGGTGTGGATAAAAGCCGGCTGATAACGGTTGAATTTGATATCACTCTAAATGCTGATCTGCCATGGGCAGTGAAGCCTGAAGTGAAACGTATACAAGTTCATCCTGGCAAAGCATACGAAGTGATGTTTACTGCCGAGAACAAAACCGACGAGGATGTGATTACTCAGGCTGTACCGGGAATCACGCCCTGGCAGGCTACGGAGCATTTCAGTAAGGTGGAGTGTTTCTGTTTTACGCAGCAAAAGCTTAAGCCACGGGAAGTAAAGCAGATGCCATTGCGTTTTGTGATTGCCAATGCACTGCCTGAAAAATATAAAACAGTCACGCTGTCTTATACCTTTATGGATACAGACAGAAGCAAGGTTATAAAAAGAGGCTCATTGGCTAGTGAAGGCTAGTCGTTGAAAAAAGAAAATAACTAAAAGGGGAGTTAGCAATAACATGTCATCAACTGGTAAAGATAATTATTATGTTCCGGAAGGCAGTCAATGGCCTATCATTGCTGCTTCCGGAGTGTTTGTCCTGTTATTCGGGTTTGTCCTCTGGGTAAACGGAATCAATGTTGGTACCTGGATGATGGTCATCGCTGCATTCTGGATGGCATGGTTGTTTAAAGGCTGGTTTACTGATGTCATCGATGAAAATCTGACTGGTAAATACAATGCCCAGGTAGACAAGTCTTTCAGGCAGGGAATGTTCTGGTTCATTACTTCAGAGGTTTTTTTCTTCGCTACTTTCTTTGGATGTCTGTACTACCTGAGAACTATCACCCTGCCTTATCTTGGTGGTGAAGGTTATCTTGCTACATCCAATATCCTCTGGGAAGGTTTTCAGTATTCATGGCCAATGGCTGCCATACCTGATGCAGGTGCTGGACTGGGAGGCAAAACCTTTACTGTTCCCAAAGAAGCCATGGGCGCCGGCGGCCTGCCATTATGGAATACCATCATCCTGCTGACTTCAGGTGCTACCCTCACCTATGCTCATTGGGGGCTGAAGAAAGAAAATAATAATCAACTGGTTATAGGCCTGGTTCTTACCGTTGTACTCGGTGCCACGTTTATGGTGTTACAGGGGGTTGAATATGGTCATGCCTATGCTGAAATGGACCTGACGCTGAATTCAGGTATTTATGGCTCAACCTTCTACATGTTGACGGGTTTCCATGGAATGCATGTAACTATTGGTACCATCATGCTGATTGCAATGACGGGGCGTGCCATGAAGAAACACTTTACGTCACATAATCATTTCGCATTTGAAGGTGTGGCCTGGTACTGGCACTTTGTTGATGTGGTCTGGCTGGGCCTGTACGTATTTGTCTACTGGCTGTAATTAACCGGTTTGATTTGCTTTCAAGGGTGCTATCAGCTGATAGCACCCTTTCTTTTACTGAATGCCATGAGGGCGAATCTCTCCCATAAGATAGCCTGCAACAATCAGGGCAATCAGTGAAAAAGACAGGATGACACGGATGGTCAGGGTTTTTACAACACGGGTTTGTTCATCGCCATCTTTGCGAAGATAGAACACGCCGGTCCCAAGGCTGGCCAGGATAAGCAAGAGATTGATTATGATGAGAGTTTTAAAAGACATTGGTAATCCGTAATGTAAATCCACATGTGAAGACTGAAGTATAGACTTTTCGATGCAATTACTGAATTTTGAATTTAAGCCGGGATGGTTGGGGATTGCAGCCACACTGATTGCAGTATCGGTTTTTACTTATCTGATGCTGTGGCAAATTGGCAGGGCTGAAGAACGCAAGCAGTTACAGCACCAGGTCATGCAGCGTTCGGAACTACCGATAGCGCCATTAAAAAATACCGAAGACGTGAGTTTATCAAATGATCGATACAGGCGCTTTCAAGTCGAAGGACATTTTATTAACCAGCATCAGGTGTTGCTGGACAATGTGGTACATGATGGCAGGCCGGGATACGAAGTCATTACGCCATTCACAACCACAAAAGGTGAAAGCTTGTTAATCAATCGTGGCTGGATTGATACAGGAAGAGACAGAACAGTTCTACCTGAGATAACCGTCACTGAAGAACCATTGTCTTTGACAGTGATGCTTGACAAGCCCCGGTCAGCGCCAGTTGTCGGTCTGGATGTAGTAGAAAGCAATAATCGCTGGAATTATCTGGATATGGGCTTTTATAAAAAGCACAGCGGTATTGATATCCCTGGATACCTGTTGCTTCTGGCAGCAGATAATCCTTCCGCTTATACAAGCAGATGGCCGGAGATAGAAGACAAAAGCGGCATGCATATTGGTTATGCCATACAGTGGGGCGTATTTGCATTGATTGCACTGGGTACGTTTCTGGGTGTGAATATTAAGCGGATCAAGCAGAAGTAATGAC
>JABDQZ010000374.1 GCA_013041975.1 Gammaproteobacteria bacterium | reverse complement strand
GGCCTCAAACCCGGCACGCGTTTGTTGATGCGGTATTAAAAAGCAAGTTCTTTAAGGCAGAAAGTGACCAGCAAGTCTCAATACCTCTCGGAAATTTGCAACTTGATCTGCAAGGTATTGTGCAGGAAGAGCCGGATCGTGGCGGTAGCCTGTTCCAGTTGGCTCCGCGTTTAATGATAAATTATGACGACTTGGGAGACAGTGGCCTGCTGGGGCCTGCAAGTCGGGCCCGTTATCGTTTTCTGGTTGCTGGTGAAGCGGCTTCAGTTGAAAGCTTTCGTGATTGGGCAGTTTCGAATTTACCGGTTGGTGCAAGAATTATTGATATCGAAAATGCACGTCCCGAGTTGCGAACAGCGCTGGATCGAGGCCATCGTTTTTTAAGCCTGGCTACACTATGCGCCAGCCTGCTTGCGGGTATTGCCATCCTGCTGGCTACCCGTCGTTACGTGAATCTTGCTATTGATGCAGCGGCGATCATGCGCACAATTGGCATGACATCGCACCAGGTGATGAATCGTCATGTGATCGAAATTTTGCAAGTGCTGGTTTTTGGTACCCTGATTGGTATTTTACTGGGTTACCTGGGACAGCATGTGTTGTCATCGCTGGTTGGGAACTGGTTTGGGGAGGGGCTGCCGCAGCCTGGTTTCAGGCCGGTATTGATAGGCCTGTTTTATGGTGCAGTCCTGTTACCCGGTTTCTCGTTGCCCGTATTGCTTCGAATCCGTAAGGTATCACCCTTGCGTGTCTTGAGGCGAGACATTGATCCGCCTGATGCTTCTTCTTTGTTTGTCTGGGGGCTGGCGGTTTTATCCTTTGCTGTACTGGTATTCTGGCAGGTTCAGGACTACAGGTTGGCGGTGGCTTTGATGTTGGCATTGTTATCAGTGATGTTGATTTCAGTCGGTATTGGTCGTCTGTTTATTCTGCTGTTAAAGCCATCACGTAACAAAAGTTCAGGTCTCGGTCTGGGGCTGGCAGCGTTGTCACGTCACGCCTCGTTAACACAATGGCAGCTGGCCGGTTTTAGTGTTGGTATTACACTGTTACTGATTCTGGGCGTGGTCAGGCTTGATCTGATCAATACCTGGACCACCAGTCTTTCGCCTATAGCGCCCAACCACTTTCTGATCAATATTCAACCCGACGAACAACAGCCACTACAACAGTGGTTTGAAGAAAACAATGTCATTAATTCCGGTATGTATGCCAGCGCACGTGGTCGCCTGACCCATATTGATGGCAATGCGGTAAACCCTGATGCGTTTGAAACCGATCGCGGCAAGCGTCTGGCCAGCCGCGAGTTCAGCCTGGGATTTTCAGATGAGTTGCAAATGGACAACCGTGTTGTTGCCGGTGACCAATGGCCTCCGCTGCAAAACGGTTTTACAGTTGAACAGGACCTGGCAAGTCATCTTGGTCTTAAACCGGGCAGCACAATGACGTTTGATATCGCCGGGCAGCAGGTAACAGCTCCGGTAATCAGCCTGCGTTCCATTTCCTGGGATTCGTTCAATGTGAACTTTTTCGTGCAGGGATCTGAAAAAATGATGATGGACCTGCCGGTTGCCTATCTCAACAGTATCTATCTGAACGAAGATCCGGCTGGTGTCATGAAGAAGCTGGCAACTGATTATCCGGCGGTTTCGATTCTTGATTTAAGGCCCTTGCTAAAACAGATACGTGACATCATGGATAAAGGCGCTCTGGCAATTGAAACCGTGTTTTTGTTTACCTTGCTGGCAGCCGTACTGGTTACGCTGGGTGCGGTATTAATCAGTAAAGAAGAGCGTGCCCAGGAAATAGCTGTTCTGAGGACAGTAGGTGCAAGTCGCAAACAGGTATTGCTTGGCGTATTGGCAGAGTTTGGTTTGATGGGATTGATATCAGGTCTGGTTGCCGCAAGCCTTGCCAGTATCACTGGCTACCTGGTTGCCATACGTCTGTTTGGTCTGGCTCCGGTGTTTAATCCCCTGTTATGGGTGACCGGCCTTGGCATTGGCGTAGTGACCTTGCTGATTGTGGGATACTTATCTACCAGAAGTCTATTGAACAAGCCACCGCTATCTGTCATCAATGCCGGGGTTTAGGGTGACGAGGCTTTAACAAGCTCTTCCAGGTAATTCAGTCTTTCTACCGACAGCTTGATCTGTTTTTCCAGCAGGTTATCTGTCTCTTCCTGAAACATATCAAGCATGTCTTCATAAAAGAATACAAAAAAACTGTCGAGGTACCTGATCTCATGGTTTCTGTCCATCACCAGGTTGTCGAGGCCATAGAGGTCAATCAGGCGAGCATTGTCTGAAGCTCGCCATTGCCTGGCTGCTTTTACAAAACGCCTGAGTTGATCGCAGGCGCGTGGGCTGTCCCGCAGCAGTTCAATCGCTTCTTCGTGGTTTTGTGGATTGGCGATGTTAAACCAGATGTTGACCGCATCAGCAATCACACAGACATTTTGCTCACCATCGACTTGTGTCACAAAGAATAGGGCAGAAGGAATAATGTCTTCCAGCGTGTTTTTCAGCCGTTGATAATCACGCACCAGAATCGCAATTTCCGCGCTGGATTGGGTGCTTGTCGGGTACTTGATGACAAACTCGTGATAGCGTTCGTTATCGGCATTGGCTCTGGTTCGCTTATTGGTCCTCCAGACCTCGCAATGGCTTCCTGATGAAGAGACGAGGGTGGCACGCAATGTCTCGGGATTGAGGCAGGATATATCAACTGCCAGATAATCCTGTTCTTTGCTCCCTGTTTCATTCATTTATTCTTGTCTGGATGATTTTTTATTGTGTGCACGTTTGTTCTTTTTTGGGCTCTTTTTCGGTTTTTGGCCAGTTTCATTGAGGCGACTGATGTTCAGCTTTCTGCCACAAACCCACGCCTTTTTCAGATCACGATAGATTTCATTGGGCATCCCTTCAGGCAAGTCGATGAGGGTATAGTCATCAGTGATTTCAATCGGGCCAATGTATTGTGATTCCAGGCCGGCCTCGTTGGCAACGGCGCCGACAATATTACGTGGCTTAACGTCATTTTTGTAGCCAACTTCAAGACGGAAGCGTTCCATGCCTTCTTCCGGTTTTTCAGGCATGGTTCTGGATGGTTTGTCGCGGCCCTGTTTTCGGGGCTTTGTATCGCGGTTATCGTCCCGTTCTTTACGGCTTTTACGGGCTTTTGAAGGTTTCTGTTCTTCCAGTAACAGGGAATTTTCCTTGATGGAAATTTTTGCCAGTGCCGCAGCAATTTCAATGGCCGGTGTGTCATGTTCCTGTTGGTATTGTTCCAGCAGGTTTTCGAAAAAAGTCAGTTCACCACTGGCAATGGTGTCGGTGATTTTCTGTTTGAAGTCAGCGATGCGTTTATTGTTGACCATTTCGGTCGAGGGCAACTGTATCTGTTTGATCTTCTGTCGGGTTGCTTTTTCAATAGCCCCGAGTAAACGACGTTCACGCGGTGAGACAAACAGTATGGCATCACCCTCACGACCAGCGCGTCCTGTACGGCCGATACGGTGGATGTAGGCTTCTGTGTCATACGGGATGTCATAGTTAATTACATGACTGATGCGTTCAACATCAAGGCCCCTGGCAGCTACATCGGTGGCGATGAGAATATCCAGTGAACCACGTTTCAGACGGGCAATCATTTGCTCACGTGATTTTTGCGCCATATCGCCGTTTAATGCAGCAGCGGCATAACCGCGTGCAGCGAGTTTTTCAGCCAGTTCAGTGGTCGCGGTTTTGGTACGAACAAAAATGATTATGCCTTCAAATTGCTCGACTTCCAGAATACGTGTCAGGGCATCCAGTTTATGTACGCCACTAACCAGCCAGTAACGCTGATTGATGGTTTCTGCTGTGGCAGTTTTCGCCTTGATGCTGACTTCACTGGGATTTTCCAGGTAATTTTTTGCGATACGTTCTATCTGTTTTGGCATGGTTGCCGAAAACAGGGCCATCTGACGATCATCAGGTGTTTGCTCCAGTATCCATTCCACGTCATCGATAAATCCCATGCGCAGCATTTCATCGGCTTCATCCAGTACCAGTGAGGTGAGCTTATCGAGCTTCAGGGTACCGCGTCGCATGTGATCCATGATTCTGCCCGGCGTCCCGACAACAGCTTGTACACCGCGCTTGAGTTGCCTGATCTGTCCTGAATATTCCTGCCCGCCATAGATGGGCAAAACGTGAAAGCCCTTCATTTTTGAGGCATAGCGTTGCAGGGCTTCAGAAACCTGGATGGCCAGCTCCCTTGTGGGAGCCAGTACCAGTAACTGGACATTTTTATTATGCGTGTCGATTTTATCCAGAAGTGGCAATGCAAAGGCGGCTGTTTTACCCGTTCCGGTGGGCGCGTGCCCTAACAGGTCATTGCCTTCCAGTAAAAAGGGAATGGCCTGCGCCTGAATCGGAGAAGGGGTTTCATATCCCACCTCATCGAGTGCTGCAAGAAGTGCTTTGGAAAGCCCGAAATCACGGAAATTCAGGGTGGTGGTGTTATCAGACATTGGAGTAGTTCCCGGTGTGATGGAAAGACATTCACACACAGGTGTGCGTAAAGCAGCGCAAGTATAATCACTGTACCTATAAATACAACAGAAATAGCAAGAAATACCTCCATATTAGCAGGGTAGTTAACAGCGTATTGCGAATGTAATTCCGATTTGGGTGGGGTGGTTAACTATACTTGCACTATATTGTGTACCTTTATACGGAGTACGCTATGGAAAATGAAGCTGAAGTGACCCAGTTGCTTGAGTGTGAGGTCTGTCTGAAAGAAATTCCGCCCGATTCAGGAGAATATCTTGAGACAGATGACTACGTTCAGCATTACTGCGGTATTGACTGTTATCGGTTGTGGAAGCAGGGAAAACTGTCGGAAAAGTGATTAGCCGGCTGCTTTACGCACCCTCAGAGCGGCCCTGATAACCCGAATATAGGGCAGAAACAGCGCCGCTAACAGTATCATCATGGCCAACAGCATATTCTCCAGTCCGACCAGGTAAACCAGCACGAATGCCAGTACCATGGAAATGGTGCAGTCTACCAACGCGCCTTTCAATTCAGGTTTGCGATTTTCTTCAGAAGTCTTGAACAGCACCAGTAAAACCGGAGGCATGTAGTGAAGCGGCGCATAAAAGCCTGCAATGATGATCCAGACGATTGTGTTATCCATGACAAGACCCGGGTGAATTACGTTATTATAAGGGGATATTCTGATATAAAAATGAACCTGGAGAAATGTGATGGATCAATGCCCCTGTGGATCTGGTCTGGAATATGCTGAATGTTGTGCACCTTTTATCAAGGGTGATAAATTGCCTGAAACGGCCGAAAAGCTGATGCGTTCGCGTTACAGCGCCTATGCAACCGTCAATGTTGACTATCTGCATGCAACTTTGCACCCCGACCATCAGGCTGACCATGACGTCAATGCAGCGCGCAAGTGGGCTGCAGATTCTGACTGGCTGGGACTGGAAATTATCTCCACTGCTGAAGGTGGAGAAAATGATGGAACGGGCATCGTAGAATTCCGAGCCAATTACAGGGAAAAGGGCAAAAACAAGACGCTCCATGAAGTCAGCCGCTTTGAAAAAGTTGATGGGCGCTGGACTTATGTGGATGGGGAAATGCCCAGACCTGACACTATCGTCAATACCCGCAAAGTAGGCCGTAATGACCCTTGTCCCTGTGGTTCGGGCAAGAAATACAAGAAATGCTGTGGTGCCTGAATTAAAGTTGTCAGGATTTCAGACGATAATGGTTGGCATGAGCAGATTATTAAAAAATTCAGTGATAGCGATATTAATCAGTGGTCCGCTGGTTATGCCGGTGAGTGCTGATATCTACAAGTATCGTGATGCCGAGGGGCGTATTTACTTTAGTGACGAGCCGATGCGTGGCAATTACCGGTTGCTTCAGCGCTTTGGCATGAATGGCCAGACCAAGAAAAAAGGCCAGAGCAAGGTTAATTATGCGGCAGTTGAAGTCAATAAACAGCGTTTTTCACCATTGATTGAAACCGTGGCCAAAGAGACATTAATTCGTCCAGAGCTACTACACGCCATTATACGGGCTGAATCGGCTTATGATCCCAATGCAGTTTCTCACAAGGGAGCAGTAGGCCTGATGCAGCTAATGCCTGGTACGGCACAGCGTTATGGTGTGTCCGATCGTCGTAATCCCCAACAAAATCTCAGGGGTGGCGCGACTTATTTCAGGGATTTGCTGATTCAGTTTGATTTTGACCTGAAACTGGCTATAGCGGCTTATAATGCCGGCGAAAATGCTGTGATACGTTCTGGCAACAAAATTCCCAATTATCAGGAAACGCAGAATTATGTGGTTAAGGTTTTACGGTTCTATCGGCAGAACCGCCTGGATAACAGTTAGCGAAATCCTTCCTGATCCCATCCTGTCATCTCGAGCAGAGCGAGAGATCCTGACTCTCCATAAATGTGAACAAAAAGATTTTTCAACAAGCTCAAAATGACAATTATATCTCTCCCGAAAAAGAGGAGAGAATGGAACATGAACCCAAAACTCAAGAAATTTATCCGCGAAGTGGCAATCCTGCTTGTGATGGTCATGTCTGTCAGTGTGGCAGTAAACCTTTACAAGACCTGGAACGTGGAACGAGGGCCTGCACCTCAATTGCTGTTTGCAAACATTGCAGGCAAACCGGTGATGGCCCAGCCGGCCGGTGAACCCATGCTGGTGCATTTTTGGGCAACCTGGTGCCCAATTTGCGCTCTCGAACAAGACTCCATCCAATCCATTGCACAGGATTATGCGGTGGTGACTGTCGCCATGCAGTCGGGTAATGCAGAGGAATTAAGGCAGTTTATGCACAAAGAGGGTTTAAACTTTACCGTGGTAGCTGATGAGTTTGGTGAAATTGCAAAACAATGGTCAGTAAGGGGCGTGCCGGCCAGTTTTATCATTGCGCCGGATGGCAATATTCGCTTTGTAGAAGTGGGCTACACGTCTGAAATCGGATTGAGGGCCAGGCTCTGGTGGGCTGACAGTTAGCAGAGCCTGCTAGCAGCCCCTAGTCTTCTCCGATAACACGTTCGTCACGAGGGGTTTTCAGCAGGGTTTCTGCCTCGGTTTCATTTTTGGCAAAAATCATGCGGTAATCAGCGGTATCATCCGCTGTTTTGTCGCCTCGTTTACTGCGAACCAGCTGTTTGGCTTCCTGGTATTTGGAAAAGGTTTCCAGATGTTCCAGTTCTTTCATGTTTTCTTTTTCAATAATACGGTAAACGTAATAGGGCATGTCGGCTTCCCGGTTTGGTTTTTGATTTGAGGTGTATTTTATCACCAGATTTTATCTTTATAACAGCTATGATAACGTTGCAGGAAAAAAAACAGGACACACAAAAAATGTTGAAAAAGCCATTTCATGCGATTGAAGAGTTCGGGAACGTCCTGGTAGAGGGTTTCCATCTGCTCGGGCTGTTTATCGTAGGGGCCAGTATATTGTGGGCTTCGTGGATGGAAGTTTTTCATATCATTGAGCAGGGTGGCCCGGGTATCAAGGATGTGCTGCTGCTGTTTATTTATCTCGAACTTGGTGCCATGGTAGGCATCTATTTCAAGACAAAACGTATGCCGGTTCGGTTCCTGATCTATATTGCCATTACTGCATTAACGCGGGTATTGGCGGTAGATATCAAAACGATGACTGATATCCACATGTTTGCACTGACTGGGTCAATCCTGATATTGAGCCTGTCGGTGCTGGTGCTGAAAGTTGGTTCAGACAAGTTTTCGAATTACAACAAACAAAATGCTGATGACAGTGTGTCAGGTTCAGATGTGTAGGGTGATTTATGAGTTATTTTCCGAAAATACTGACCGCGATACCCAAACAACGCTACCAGTTTGGGGAATACGGTATCAGTGTCCTGGGTGAGATCGAATCTTCTGATCCCCAGACGTATCAATACATCATGGCTTTTGTTCCCGAAGGCAAACCTGAACCGGTACTGTATATCTGTTCAGAGAAAAGTCCGCCAAAAGACAGGCATGAAGGCAGTCATCGCTTGCGTGTCGTCAATCAGGCAATGTCAGAGATCATGTCAACTGGCGATCAGTGGCGGGATCTGGGTACCTTTACTGACGAAGCCCTCAAGCTCGGAGAACAGCTGTTGGGACTGTCCGCTGAACAGCCTGTCAAGCTGATGTAATATGCTGATTTTCTACCAAAAAAATTGATTTATTCCTAAAGTGGAATGGTTGTCTGCCGTTAAAAATAAAAATACTGGAGCATAACGCGGACGGACAACCCTGATGATTGTCAAAAGACATCACCTGTTTTTATTTTTCTGCTGTCATTAACTATCGTATCCGCAGTTTCGGCCCAGCAAGCTGACAAGGCCGATACGCGCATACTGATCGATATTTCCGGCAGTATGAAACAGAATGACCCCAAGAACCTGCGGCGTTCTGCATTGCGTCTGATCGTAGGTCTGACCCCCCCGGAAAATCGCGCCGGGGTTTGGACATTCGCACAGTATACCAACATGCTGGTACCGCTCGGTGTGATCAATGACAGTTGGAAAAAACGAGCCAGAAG
Source organism: Gammaproteobacteria bacterium (assembly GCA_013041975.1). Taxonomy (GTDB): domain Bacteria; phylum Pseudomonadota; class Gammaproteobacteria; order Chromatiales; family Chromatiaceae; genus JABDQZ01. The sequence continues at coordinate 50 of JABDQZ010000374.1, read as the reverse complement.
CATTTCCGAAAGAATCAGTTCGCCAGGTCAGTTTACCAACATTGAAGATG
>JABDQZ010000369.1 GCA_013041975.1 Gammaproteobacteria bacterium | reverse complement strand
ATCCTGTACCGGGTTTTTGAATTTAGGGCCTTTACCGGTTTCAAAATACAGGCCCAGTCCCATGGCATCTGGAATCGTCAGGATGTCGGAAAACAGGATGGCTGCATCCAGCGGATATCGCTCGAGTGGCTGTAATGTGACTTCACAGGCCAGATCAGGATTCGTGCACAGGTCCATGAAACTGCCAGCCTGGGTGCGTGTTGCACGATATTCAGGTAAATAACGGCCAGCCTGACGCATCATCCAGACGGGCGTCATATCTACAGGTTCGCGAAGAAGGGCTTTCAGGAAACGGTCGTTTTGCAGCTCAGCCACATTATTATCCTTATTGTTATTATTTGAACTAGCCTCGCTAGAACCAGCGAGGCTAATGACAGAATTTATTATCTTGGTAATTCAGAACTACCCATCAGGTACTGGTCAACCGCCTGGGCACATTGACGGCCTTCACGAATTGCCCATACTACCAGTGACTGACCTCGGCGCATGTCTCCAGCAGAATAAACACCCGGTATTGAAGTCATATAGGCAGCGCTACCCTCGGTAAGCCCTCTGACATTGCCACGCTCGTCAAGTTCGACACCAAGTTCCTCAAGCATGCCTTCATGAACGGGGTGAACAAAACCCATCGCCAGCGTTACCAGGTCTGCCTTGATTTCAAATTTTGAACCTTCGACTTCTGACATTTGCCAGTTGCCATTTTCATCCTTGTTCCACTCAACCTTTATGCAGGTGGCTGATGTGACATTACCGTTGCCATCATCATTGAATTGCTTGGTGGCAACTGACCACTGTCGGTCACAACCTTCTTCCTGTGAGGAGGAGGTACGCATCTTGTTGGGCCAGTATGGCCAGACTGAATCTTTATCTTCCTGTTGCGGAGGCTGTGGCATAATTTCAATCTGGGTAACAGAAGCTGCGCCAAGGCGATTTGAAGTACCAATACAGTCTGAGCCGGTATCACCGCCGCCAATGACCAACACATGTTTGCCCTCAGCACTGATAAATTTATCCTGGGGGCTCTCTAAACCCTGCACTTTCTTGGTGTTGCCGCGCAGATAATCCATGGCGAAATGGACACCATTGAGGTCGCGACCTGGAACTGACAGATCACGTGGCTTTTCCGCACCTCCGGTTAATACGACGGCATCAAAGTCATCAAGCAGTTTTTGTGCCGGCAGGTCGACACCAACATTAATGTTGGTATGAAATTCAACACCTTCCGCCCGCATTTGTCCCATCCGTCGGTCCAGCAAGCTTTTATCGAGTTTGAAGTCAGGAATTCCAAAGCGAACCAGTCCACCTATTTTTTCCTGCCTTTCGAAAACCACCACACTGTGGCCGGCACGTGCCAGCTGTTGCGCACAAGCCATACCTGCAGGGCCTGATCCGACAACAGCTACCTGCTTACCTGATTTGTGTGGTGCAATTTGTGGCTTGATCCAGCCCTCTTTCCAGCCTTTATCAACGATGGCACACTCAATCGTCTTGATTGACACAGGCATACTCTCAAGGTTGAGAGTACAGGATTCCTGGCATGGGGCAGGGCAGATACGGCCGGTAACTTCAGGGAAATTGTTGGTTGTATGCAGCACTTCGAGAGCCTCACGCCACTGGCCACGATAAACCAGGTCATTCCAGTCAGGAATGATGTTATTCACTGGACAGCCATTGTGGCAAAAGGGTATACCACAATCCATGCAGCGGGCACCCTGGCTGCTGACTTCTTGATCTGACAAATCAATAACAAATTCATTGAAATGCGTCAGTCTGTCTGCAACCGGTGCATATTTTCGATCCTGACGTTCGACTTCCAAAAATCCAGTTGGCTTACCCATAACTTTTCCTGCTCCTGACCAAGATTACGCCGCTGTTGCTTTTTGCTGTTCCTGCATTTCCAGCAGAGCGCGCCGATACTCAACAGGCATTACCTTGACAAATTTCGGTAACATTTGCTCCCAGTTGTCCAGAATATTTTTGGCAACCGATGACTCCGTATAGTGCAAATGGTTTTCTATTAGCTGTCTGAGACGGATAGCATCAAAGCGCGTCATGTCATGGCTGACATTAACCTTGCCATGCGTTTCGAGATCACCTCCCTGATGCTCCAGGGCTTCCAGTGCATCATCTTCATCTGCAATCGGTTCAAGCTCAACCTGTGCCAGGTTACAACGATTTTCAAAATCATCGGCTTCGTCCAGTACATAAGCGATACCACCTGACATGCCTGCTGCAAAATTGCGCCCGGTATTACCAAGCACAACCACCACACCGCCGGTCATGTATTCGCAGCAGTGGTCTCCCACACCCTCTACAACAGCTGTTGCACCTGAGTTGCGTACAGCAAAACGTTCACCACCGACACCGTGGAAATAGCATTCTCCACTAATTGCGCCGAACAAAACCGTGTTTCCGACAATCACGTTTTCTTCCGCCTTTTCAATCTTGCACTCTGGAGGAGGAGCAATGATCAGTTTCCCACCGGATAAACCCTTGCCGACATAATCGTTGCCTTCTCCGGATAAATTGATGGTGACACCTTTACTGACCCAGGCACCAAAGGACTGGCCAGCAGTACCTTTGGCATTGATCGTAATGGTGTCATCCGGCAAACCGGCATGACCATATTTTTCAGCCAGACGGCCTGACAACAGAGTACCGAAAGTCCGGTTGGTATTTTCTATATCGATGTTTATTTCAACCTTGTCGCCATTCTGCAGTGCAGGCTGTGCCTGCTCGATCAATCGATTGTCAATTGCCCTGTCGATGCCATGATCCTGAGATTCAGAACAATACAGGGTGTCACCTTCAGCAGCCTGCGGTTTAGTTAACAGACGGCTGTAGTCAAGGCCACGGGCCTTCCAGTGATCAATCGCCTTGCGCAAGTTCAACTTGTCCATCTGGCCGATCATTTCATTGAATGTTCGAAAACCCAGCCTTGCCATCAGTTGACGAACTTCCTCAGCCACAAAGAAGAAGAAATTGATGACATGCTCAGGTTTACCTTTGAAGCGTTTACGCAGTTCAGGGTCCTGGGTTGCCACACCGACGGGGCAGGTATTGAGATGACACTTACGCATCATCAGACAACCCTCTGCTATCAGTGGAGCAGTGGCAAAACCAATCTCGTCGGCACCCAGTAAAGCCGCAATTACAACATCGCGTCCTGTGCGCATACCACCGTCTGCCTGAACAGCGATACGTGAACGCAGACGATTCAACACCAGTGTCTGGTGAGTTTCAGCCAGTCCGATTTCCCAGGGTGAGCCGGCATGTTTTACCGAGGTCAGTGGGGATGCACCAGTACCACCATCATAGCCCGCGATAGTGACGTGGTCAGCATGTGCTTTGGAAACACCCGCTGCAACGGTGCCAACGCCCACTTCGGATACCAGCTTGACGCTTATACGGGATTTTGGCTGCACGTTTTTCAGATCATGAATCAGCTGAGCAAGATCTTCGATTGAATAAATATCATGATGTGGAGGAGGGGAGATCAGCCCCACACCCGGTGTTGAATGGCGCACGCGCGCAATCTGCTGGTTTACCTTGTGGCCTGGCAGTTGGCCGCCTTCGCCCGGCTTGGCTCCCTGCGCCATCTTGATCTGGATATCATCTGAATTCACCAGATACTCGGTTGTCACACCAAAACGGCCCGAAGCAACCTGCTTGATGGCAGAACGCTCCGGATTCATTGAACCATCTTCCAATGGATTGAATCGCTCCGGCTCTTCACCGCCTTCGCCAGTATTGGATTTACCACCTATGTGGTTCATAGCAATGGCCAGCGTCGAATGAGCCTCGTACGAAATCGAACCGAATGACATTGCACCGGTTGCAAAACGTTTTACGATCTCTTTGGCCGATTCCACTTCATCCAGCGGAACCGGCTGGTCGGTAAAATTAAATTCCATCAGTCCGCGCAAGGTCAGCAGCTTTTCATTCTGCTCATTGAT
>JABDQZ010000199.1 GCA_013041975.1 Gammaproteobacteria bacterium | reverse complement strand
TTTTGGTGCAAAGGCCACTTATACTATCAATGATGAATGGTCACTTCTCGGGCAATTGGAAGCACCGTTTGACCTGGCCAACATGGAATTGCAATCACCGTGGGATGCTACGGAAGACTACCGAATTGCCAAGCTGCAAATCTCTGGCCCGCTAGGTACGGCCTGGTATGGGCGTGGCTGGTTAGCATTCTATAACTACATCACTTATCCCGTCGATTATTTCAGCAGTTATTACAGTGGCTGGCAGACTTATACCTCTTTTAGAAAAAGCCAGACTTTTTACTATGGCTCACCGACGCTGGCTGGTTTTAAATTTGATTTTGCCAATACTGATGAAGATGATAATGATAGAAATCAATATGTCTTATCTTATTCAAATTCTGGCTTGGGTGTTGCTATTGGTCGTGATGATTACGATGGCGCAACTATAGATGGAGCTTCAGTTTCCTATTCAAACGGGCCGTGGTACCTGGCACTGAAGTATGAACAACAAGATCCTGATAATGCATCAGATCTTGAGACTATAGCGGGCCTGGTTCAGTACGCTATTGATGAAAAAAATAAAGTGCGTGGCTACCTGGCTGATGGCGAAGGTGTCGGTCAAGAAGTATTTCAGATCGGGTTTGATCATCAATATAACGATGCCACCAGTTTCTTTGCAGAGTACTACGATGAAGTTGGTGCAGCTGCAGTAAATGCAGAAAGAGACCCTGCTAAATATAACGCAGTCGGTGGTAGTGTCTTTACGTTTGGAGTTCGATATGACTTTAGTACCAAGTAAGCAAACTTCTAATCGTCGCCTCTGCGCCGGTTAACCTCTGTCTAAATCCATTACATAGAGATGATTATGAGCGAAGAAAACTACGAAAAAGAATACGACACCGATTACGAAATTGGCCAGGACAATATTCGCACCTGGGGAATGGATTTTCATAACCCCGTGTTTTTAATATCAGCGTTTATGGTGATTGCGTTTGTTATTGGTACCATAATGTTTCCTGGCGATGCCAAGCAAACCTTTGACAGCAGCAAAGCCTGGTCAATCGATAACTTTGACTGGTTTTTCCTGGTAGCCGGCAATATCTTCGTGATTTTCTGCCTGGCTTTAATCGTTTTGCCGGTTGGCAAGATTCGCCTCGGTGGTGTTGATGCCAAACCTGAATTTTCCCTTCTGTCCTGGTTTGCGATGTTATTTGCAGCAGGCATGGGTATTGGTTTGATGTTCTGGAGTGTGGCAGAACCAACTGCATATTTTACAGACTGGTACGGCACGCCGTTAAATGTCGAAGCGAAAACTCCCGAAGCCTACCAGGCCGCAATGGGCGCCACCATGTTTCACTGGGGGCTACACCCCTGGGCGATCTATGCTGTGGTTGGGTTGTCGTTAGCTTTCTTCACGTATAACAAAGGCCTACCTTTAACCATTCGATCAGCTTTCTTTCCATTTATCAAAGATCGTTCATGGGGCTGGTTTGGTCATGTCATAGACATTGTTGCTGTCATGGCTACTATCTTTGGTCTGGCAACGTCATTGGGTTTCGGTGCCCAGCAAGCCGCTGCTGGACTTAATTTTCTTTTTGATATTCCCAATACCATCAACACCCAAATTGCCATCATCATTGGTGTAACTTCGATAGCCATTGTATCAGTGGTGCGTGGACTTGACGGTGGCGTTAAGATCCTGAGTAATTTTAATATGATACTGGCCCTGCTGTTACTGGGGTTTGTGATGGTTGCCGGCCAGGGCTTTGGTATCTTTCAGGGTATCGCAGAGACTACCGGAAGCTATATTTCCTACCTGATACCTTTAAGTGACTGGACAGGTCGTGAAGATGACAAGTTCTACCATGGCTGGACGGTATTCTACTGGGCCTGGTGGATTTCCTGGTCACCATTTGTTGGTATGTTCATCGCTCGCGTTTCCAAGGGGCGTACTGTTCGCCAGTTTGTGATTGCTGTGTTGTTGGTACCTACATTGGTCACTATTGTCTGGATGACAGCTTTTGGTGGCTCTGCACTCGAACAGGTACAAAACCAGGTGGGTCAGTTGTCCAATGGTATTACTGAAGTTTCCCTGTCGCTGTTCCACATGCTGGAAAACCTGCCAATGTCGACAGTTACTTCGTTTATTGGCATCGTTTTGGTACTGGTTTTCTTTGTCACCTCTTCTGACTCCGGCTCCCTTGTCATCGATAGCATTACTGCGGGTGGCAAGCTTGATGCTCCGGTGCCTCAGCGCGTTTTCTGGGCTTCAATGGAGGGTTTGATTGCCGGCGCACTTTTATTCGGGGGTGGTGCAGACGCACTTGGAGCCCTGCAAGCGGCAGCGATCAGTGTTGGCCTGCCATTTACGCTGGTGCTGCTGGCCATGTGTGTGGCGCTTTATATGGGCTTAAGGCATGAACAAAAATATGTTTTGAATAATTAGCTGTGTAAAAAGTCCATTGTATTGCTGTAACCAAATGAACGGTAAATAAAAATACTGAATATCAATGCCTTTAAAACAGCATAATCAACAACAGGCTGACTATAGAGATTTGCTCTACCAGGCTCTGGGTGAAGGTTCTGGCCAGGAAGTAAAAAAACTACTGGGCGAATTACATCCTGCTGAAATCGCAGATACCTTAGAAGCCTTGCCAAGGGATTTGCGTCCAGACTTATGGCAAAGTGTATCGGTAAAACTGAAGGGCGAGGTTCTACTCGAAGCCCATAAAGAAGTACGTACACAGCTCATCGAGAATAGTGACGAGGAGGAGCTGCTCGCGGCATTAGCCTCTCTGCAAATGGACGAATTAGCTGACCTTGATGCTCAGCTACCCTTATCTGTTGTCGATACCATGGTGAAGGCTATGGATAGTCAACACCGTGATCGCTACGAAGCTGTCCGAGCTTACCCGGATGATACCGCTGGAGGATTAATGGATGTTGATGCTGCAGCGGTGAGGGGTGATGTCTCGCTTAAAGCAGTAAGACGCTACATGAGGCGCCTTCGTGTTCGTCTGGGGAAATTACCAGAGCACCTTGACAGCTTGATGGTGGTTGATCGCAATAATACCTATCTTGGCATACTCAAGCTCAGTGACATTATTTCACTCGAATCAGCAACGACTGTACGTGAAGTAATGAAAACAGATGTAGCAGCTATTCCTGTTATGACTTCAGCCAACAAGGTAGCAAGATTGTTTGAAGATCAGGATTTGACTTCAGCGGCTGTTGTGGGTGAAACAGGAAGGTTATTCGGACGTATCACTATCGACGATGTGGTTAATGTCATGCGTGGGGAAGCCGAGCATGAAGTGATGAGTCGTGTTGGCTTGACCGAGTCAACGGATATGTTTGCTCCTATTTTCAAGAGTGCTACGCGCAGGGCCGTGTGGCTGGGTATCAATATGGTTACAGCATTTGTGGCGGCCTGGGTTATCGGTCTGTTTGATGGTTCTATTGAAAAAATAGTTGCCTTGGCGGTATTAATGCCCGTGGTAGCAAGCATGGGAGGGGTAGCGGGTAACCAGACGTTAACCCTGGTGACCCGTGGGCTTGCGCTCGAACAAGTAGGTAAGAGCAATGTCAGGCGGTTATTGCGGCGCGAACTGGCCCTGGGTTTATTAAACGGTGTTTTTTGGGCTCTGGTGGTCGCTGTGGTGGCTGTTCTCTGGTTTAAGGATACGCACCTGGGGCTTATATTTGGCGTTGCTCTCATTCTCAATTTATTGACTGGTGCCTTGGCAGGGACGCTGGTGCCTATGGTTTTGCAACGTTTAGGTATTGATCCTGCACTGGCTGGAGGCGTGGTGCTTACAACAGCCACTGATGTTGTTGGCTTCTTTTCCTTTCTGGGGCTGGCCACGCTATTTTTGCTCTAGATTACCAGTACATAAAACTAGCTACTTACAATCAGTCTGGAATGTAGTTATTACAGGGTTCTCGATTTGTGTCAGGTTTCAAAAGTCATGTGACAGGTCTATGATCTAATATTGACTACTACAAGAGAAAGTAACGCTATATATACCCATGAGTGATGAAACCAATAAGACAGAAGTTGTTGAGCAACTGGAAGAAAGTCAAATTGATTTGATGACTGTCCATTGGGAAGCTGGGGAGAAAAACCCAGGATCCGATGAGCAGCGATTACTTGACTCGCTACGTGAAGAACGGGGTAAGGATTATTACAGTGATCTACTCTTTGTGTTACTCGGTAACCGTTATTCCAGTAAAGAAGCTCAAAAGATATGGGACAAGCTTGTCTCTCATCGTGACTCATTGGTTCAGGCTTTAGGTAGAAACCCTGGAATAGTTGTCGCTGCACTGGATTGGCAAACCAATTTTCAAAATAATACCGAGCAGTTGAGCCTCATTGAGAGTTCCAAGTTGGAAGATGTGAGAGAAAGCGCTGTGGTTGATGGGCTGACTGGCCTGTATGACCATGACACAGTGCTCATGCTGCTGAAGAAGGAGCTGGAGCGAGCGAAGCGGCATTCGGAAAAATGTTCTGTTTTAATGCTCGATCTTGATGATTTCAAAAAGATTAATGACGAGTTTGGTCATCAAAAAGGAGATGAAGTATTGATCAGGTTAGCTGATATTATGCGAGAAAACCTGCGAACAATTGATACACCTGGCCGTTATGGTGGTGAGGAGTTCATTGCAATATTACCTGAAACTGACAAATCGGCAGCCATTCAAAGTGGAGAGCGCCTTAGAAAGGCTGTGAAAAATAAATTCAGTCAGGATATTTTCTTGACCATTAGCATAGGTGTGGCCTGTTTTCCCGCGGATGGTAGCAGTGTTGATGCTTTGCTAAAGAATGCCGATAGTGCATTGTACCAGGCAAAAGATGCAGGAAAAGACCGGGTGGTTGCCTAACAATTAGCCTTGCTAGTGGATCATTTTTTGTCGTATCAAGGTGATGACTTCACTTTACCTCCCGAAATCATCGACTGGTTGCTTTGCTATGCGGTTTCAACCAGAAACATTGAGGGCGTCATATTGTGGTTTTGTACGATTTTTGCGTGTGATTACGGGAAGCTCCAAGTAAAAAGAATGATCGGCGGAATCATTCGATCAGTTTCGCTTGAGCTCTGAATAAATAACGAGACTAGATGGATGATTCCTGAATATCCGCTGAAGGATATAAAAGGGATACATTGTGACCTTGTTCAATATGAATGTGGACCACCGTGGGAAGATATTCTTGAATCGAACACGTCGGTCTCCTGATAGCTCGGTACGTTTCTGCTTGCTCAGCGAGAGCTTTTGACTGTCGTCCTTTTTAATCAAGGCGTTGGACAGAGGCAACAACCAATTTGATATCGGGTAACACAAGCCGCTCATGTGATGCACTACCAGATCATGTTTTTCGCATATATCTTGAAAACACTTGAATGAATAACGCTTGAAGTGACCTACGGTTTCGTCCTCTATTCCCCAATGTTTTTGGGAGCCGGGCACAATTGAAATAATCATTCCATCCTGGCCGATCACATTTTTAAACTTGTCAAAATACGCATCGACATTCTCAGGAGACAGGTGCGCGATGTCCATGGAGGAAATAACAATATCGAAAGGTTTTTCCCCGAAGTCAAGAGTAAGAAAGCTTTCATTAACCACATCGTATTTACCGTCTTTAATATAATCGTCATTCAATTTTTTATTTTTCAAGCACGACGACGCTTCTAAATCCGATCCAATGCCTTCCATTCCTAACTCGAGCAAAATACGAGAAATCGCACCCTTACCTGCGCCATTGTCGCAAAATCGTAGCGTGCGTCCGCCTTTTTCCTGAATCAGTTTTCGGAGGCGGTGTTTCAAGTACATCTGTTGCAGTATATTGCCTGGTGCAATCTCTTCAAGTTCACCTGTACTATCATTCATATTTTTTATTTCTGCGAAATTTAAAATTGTAGCCTCAATATATAGAGTTTATGGAAACCCTTCTACCCTAAATCAAATCAAAAAAACCTTTGCTGTCATACCGCCTGCCAATTGTCGAAAGCTGCCCGTAGAAATTGATTCTTAACTTCTGCTGCTCAGCATTTCCTGCCTGATGGATTAAAATTTCTGACTATCCGCTATTTTCCTCAGCCATATTTGTATTCCCATTAGTCACTATGGAAAATGCGAAATGTCACAAACTACTGTAACAACAGCTCATCATACTGCCTGGAATAAGGGAAAATTAGTTGGCTAAAAGCCACCACTGAAGCAAAAAGGGGTCAGGGAAATCCGAGTACATCTACAAATGCACCACAAAGTCCGTGAACTGGCGATGTTCAATCTGGCTATCGACAGCAAATTACTCAGCTGCGACCTGGTTAAATTGAAAGTTAAGGACATTAAGCGTAGAGCAACCCTGTTGAGTAGGGCCAGTATCGTGCAGCAAAAGACCCATCAGGCCGTTCAGTTAGAAATCACAGAGCATACCCGTGATGCACTGAAGTATTGGATCAGGCAGGCTGCCCGAAACTAGATGCTTACCTGTTTAAAAGCCGTTTAAGAGGCTCTGATCACCTGTCAACGCGCCAATATGCTCGAATAGTCGAGTCCTGGGTTGCTGAAATTGGACTTGATCCTTCTGCATACGGGACTCATTCGCTCCGCCGGACAAAGGCATCGATGATTTATAAGAAAACGAAAAATATCCTGGTCGTGCAACTGCTACTGGGACATAAAAAGCTCGAAAGCACGGTACGATACCTGGGAATTGATGTCGATGATGCCTTGGGAATAGCAGAACACACTGAAATATAATGAGAATATCTGCGGTCTGGCGGTAATATGACCGCAGTACCCCTGAAACCGGACGGTTGAAAGCTCATTATCCTGATGAAGTGACCGACTCATAATGCTTGCCGATTCAGATGGTCGACCGCTGCTATTTTTATATATTTTAGGCGACCGCTTAGTACATATTTCGGAAGCTGACCGCCTGAACATGAATATCTGCTTTTCCAGAAGCTGGCCACCCTGGCACACAGTTTCAGAATAACCCTACAGACACAGTTTGCATACTGGTAACCGTACCGGCTCAATAAATTACAGAGACAGCAGAAGACACAGAAAAGGATTAACTAAAAATAATTAAAGAAACGATTGCTCAAAATAATTGCCAGTATTGCCAGTAATACCCAACCAATTTGTGTAAGGCTGCTATTAATCCGTTCTAATTGTTGGTTACCAAATTTATGTCTAGCAGCGATTACGTCGAGTTTCTCTTTAATTTCTTCCAGGTCATTTGTATCCAAGATCATACCTCTGATTAAAGTCTTGAGTTTCTATACAACTTAAACAGTGATCCATGGCTTAGGAAAAATCAAATCCCAATATCAGATTAATCCTGCAGACATCACCAGTTGGTCTTGATACTTTACCGGCTCAAATCAAACATGGAGGCATAGGGCATGCTTGTACTCACTCACAAGCGAAGTTAAATGCTGTTGCAAGGAGACTTAACGAAAGACCAAGAATGACGCTAGACTATGAAACACCAGCAGAACGATTTAACCAATGTGTTGCAACGACCGGTTGAGAACGCACTGAAAAGCGGACATTTCTACCTACCTGTTACAAGTTGTTTCATTTCCACATTTCTTACAATTACATATCTAGAATAAAAGTAGGCGCAGTAAAAACCGTAGCTGTAGTAATACAAGGTCGTAAAGTCTCGGGTCTTCGATCGTAAGTGTCAGGGAAGATGGCCGGATTGCCTGCTTAAATTGGTACTAGATACCAAGTTAGATATGAGGTCGTGATGAAACAACATTATTATACGTGTTGGATTTTTATTGATCATGTGTTTGATTCAAGGAGAAAGTAAAATGAAAAAAATAATCGTTTCTGTTGCGCTTATTTTTCTGGCTGCATCATCTACAACTTTTGCATCGGACTATATGAATCAAGAGCAACGTGAAGCCAAATTCTGTGGCAAAACCTTCAATGGGAAAAATGAAATATCAGGCTGGACATATAAAGTCCATGTGGATGCTAGCTGCAAAAACAAAAAAATACAGTATGTAACGGGTAAAAAAGCCGGGAAAACTTTCGATCGTAAGATTACTAAGATAGACCCAAATGGAGAATGGTGTCGTCTAACTAATAGAGGACAACAGCGTTGTAACAAGATGAAAGATATGGGCGACGGTACCTATCAGGGAACGTCCACATTTGGAAAATGGAAAGGTAAACATTACGTTACATTATCTAAAATCGTCATTGACGAACAGCTGTAATTATATTGCCTACATACCCATGTAGGCGTTTACGATTATAAAAACACTCAATATATTCAAAGATATCGGCTCGATCTTCATCACGTGTTCGGTATCGAACACGACTAATTCTTTCACGCTTCAATAGCCCAACAAACTCTCGACTACAGCATTATCATAGCAATTACCACGACCACTCAAACTGCATCGAATATTATGTCTTTTAAGTTCATCACAAAAGTCATCACTTGTGTATTGTGCGCCACGCTTAGAATGAGCTAAAGGAATTAGGCCCCTATTTCTATTGGCGTAACGAAAGAAGTCAGGAAGATGATAGAAGGATTTCTCGAAGATTAATCGAGTTTGTTTGGATTAGTTGCGATACAAGCCCTGTTCATTCAGTGGAGATTTTTATTGCTCTATTGCAAACTATTCGTAAATACTGAAAAACTCAGCCCTTGAGCCTCACATACAGGACATTTTCTGCTCTGGCGTAGTTCTTTAAGGGTAATACGTGGTTCTTTATCCTGGTTAATTTGATGTTCGCTGTTACACTGACAGCAATAGCCAATGATTTTGAAATGGCTTGAAGGAAATTCAGATATCTTTTTTGAGTGTGGGGGCAATTTGCTTCCTTGTGATATTGAGCGAAATGCTATATTTCCCGCTTGAGTGTTTGCTAATTGAAACACAAATAATCCTGAAATAATAATTGCTTAATTTTATAGAATAAATTTGAAGGCTTTCATTCTTATTAAAAAAATATATGACTAATAAATCATGGTCAAATAAGAACTCATAGACAAAATAGCTGACAAACAACCACATTTGCCATTCAAAGATGTTGACTGGCTGTAAGTCCGCCATTCACATGGCTAATGGAAAAACAAAGAAAATTGACAAGAAGGCTGGAATGGAAGCTTTGCGTAACAAGCGAGTAAAAAAGCATAATCCCCACTACGTTGGGGCTTGTTTTATGACGGCTTCTACCACAACTCAGCCAGCCACCAGCTTTAGCTGAATGTCTGCTGCAGAGAAACTGGTCAATTAGGTTGAGATCCATCAACGACAGAAAATGCTGAACAGCGAACTATAGGGGATTGTTAATATGGCACACTTTCTCTTGATCAAGATACGTTCCCTGATTAGAGTTGTGGTTAAAATAACTCAATTTCTTAAATGTGATCAACCGGTGATACACGACATAAATCGTCCAGTATTATTTGACTCATGTGAGGTATATTTATAGTTATGTGTTAATTAAGAACCTATCTCAAAACTGGCTATAATTAAGAACCCTTGGCTTTGCTTGGAGATATTTACTCAACCAACTAATACTGTAGGAATTTAGTATGCAGATAAAATTTTTTTTCGTGCTGTCGATCGCTATGGGGTCGTTGCTGCTGGCTGCGTCGGCTGGGGCCGGTGAACCAGGCAAGATGTCTTTCTTTGTGACCAGTGCCGGTTTAGGCAACGGTGCAAATCTCGGCGGCCTGGCCGGAGCAGACGCACAC
>JABDQZ010000354.1 GCA_013041975.1 Gammaproteobacteria bacterium | reverse complement strand
AATTGATGTAGCTTTCCGTGGGCAGTGGACCCAGGGAGAGATACACAGTCTGTCGATGAATGATAAAGGCTACCAGTTAGCGGTAAAGCTTTCTGTTAAGCCAGCAGATAATGCCCGGGCTGGAGAGGCTTCGGCAGTGCGTGTTTCAGATTAAATTCTATTTAACTACCTGATAACCTGATTTCTCGATAGGGATTTATTTACGCCCGCGATAATGCGGCGGATAAATAATTTCTTCTTTTGGAATCTGTCTGAAAAATTGCCGGTTGCCACTCTGTGCAGACTGGTTGATCGGTGATGGACCATAGAGGTTTTGAGGCACCGGAAACTGGTCAAAGGTTTTTAGCTGGCTATTTATCGGTGGCATGAATGCGCTGTTTCTGCCCCCCCAGAATTGATCCATCATGTCGACGGGAAAACTGCCCGAGTTGAAGGTATTGCTATTGTTTCTTGTTGGCTGGTTGTAGGCAGGAGCCTGATTTTCCTGTGAATTGAACATTTTGTTGGCCAGCTCAGGGCTGCCTCGAAATGTCCGGTTTTCTGCTGCTGCAGGATAAGCTGACCTGTTTGCAGGTTGCGCAGCCGGATAGTCATATTGTGGCTGTTTTTGTGTTTCAGGCAATTCCTCTCCCCATTGACCAAAAGGCAGCTGACGCGACAGTTTGTAATGATGAGATAAATCATTTGCATCCGGATAAACCTGATCCTGGAATCTGGATGGGGCTGTTTCAGGTGCCGGTGAATAAACCGCTTGATCAGCTATGGGTAAAGCCATTGCTTCGGGGTTAACAGCAGGTAGCGTCTGTTGTGCTCGAGTTAGTGGCTGCAATACATGGTTTGGTGTCTGGACAGGTTTGGTTTCTGTCTTATTTAGCGGCTCAGCTGCAGTGGATATTTTTTTATCCGTTTTATCTTTCTGAAACGTTTCCTGCTTGTTATCTGGATGAATTTTTCCAGCGGGTATGATGCTGATGTAGGGCGATCCTTTGCCGGTGTTAAAAGTTGAGTTCTCTAAAATTTTATCCTGGCCGTAGTGGCCTGGAGGTGCAGGGTATTCACTGGCCAGGGCATTATTCTGGCTTAAAAATAACAGGGTACTGACGGAAAGGATTACGCGCTTGATATCAGGCATGAGGTTTCCTGCTGATGAGAAGTTCGACACGTATTGTAACGACAGTGCTTCTAATAACCAACCGAATTGAAATCCAGGCCTTGCGGCATTTCAGAAAGGCGCGTTACGCAGGAACGGATTTCACCATTTGGCAACAAGGCCAGCCAGCGGCAGCCAGGCGGTTCAGTGTCCAGGTCAAAGTCATCTTTTTCCGGCGTGAACTGAATACAGGTCGAAGGTGAAGCCAGCAGCGGTATCCCGTTGCGTTCACTTTCAAAAACCTGGTGGATATGTCCCCAGAGGATGCCTTTGACATTGCTATGCTGGTCAATAATTTTGAAAAAATCATCAGCATTATCCAGAATCATGGTGTCCATCCATTTGCTGTCAACAGGGACGGGGTGATGATGCAAACAAACCAGCACCTGCTTGTCAGGGTGTTCGCTGAGTGATGCCTGCAGAATATCGAGTTCTTTCTGGTTGAGGTTGCCACCCTCGCTATCTGAAATGGTGGAATCCAGAAAAATAAACAGCCAGTCTCCCTGAATGACGGTCGGTATGTAGACGACTGTTGAGTCAGTCAGGGTTTCGCGCATGACGTCAGGTACATCATGATTGCCCGGCAGGCAGTAAACGGGAACGCCAGGTTCTTGCATGATTTTCTGGAAACGCTTGTAGCCCACAACCGAGGAATCATGCACCAGGTCCCCTGTGGAAAGTATCATGTCGATTGGCCCACAGTTTCGCGTCATCTCAAAAACTTCATCCAGCGTCTGCTGGGTATTCATTCCCAGAAGCTTGCCGTCGGTATCAGCGTATAGATGGGTATCCGTGATTTGCAGAATTTTGAGGCTGCCATCAGGCAAGTTGTCGAATAATTCCCTTACGACCTGGCAATTATTATCGTTATTGCTCATTCGGTGCTTGTCTTTCCTTGGTAAGGTGTGGTCACCTGTATTTATATTTGTTTTATATAAAGTAGCTATTTAATTGAATAAAAACAACAAATATCTGTTTTAAATGTCGGTGCTTTCATGTTTTGCCGGCAGGGCAGTATGGGATAATAACAGGCCGCTATTAATTACTGTTGTACGACAGTCTAAAGTTGGTATTATCGGCTGGTTGTTCACGATCAGTTGGTAATAGGCAAAAACTATCATTACCATTTGAATTAACAATTCAACTAATCGGAAATATTGGTCTATATTTGAGATCGATTTCCACACCAACCTAGTTAGAACTCTATAAATCAGGAGGAGAGACCATGTCTTTGAAAGACAGCAAAACTGAACAAAATTTGAAAGATGCATTCGCAGGTGAATCACAGGCCAACCGTCGTTACCTGTACTTCGCAGCAAAAGCTGATGTTGAAGGTTACAACGATGTTGCAGCGGTTTTCCGTTCAACTGCAGAAGGCGAAACAGGCCATGCACACGGCCACCTGGAATACCTGGAAGAAGTCGGAGATCCGGCGACTGGTCTGCCTATTGGTGGTACGGAAGCCAACCTGAAAGCTTCAATCGCTGGTGAAACTCACGAGTATACTGATATGTACCCAGGTATGGCTAAATCAGCCCGCGATGAAGGCTTTGACGAAATCGCTGACTGGTTTGAAACGCTGGCCAAAGCCGAGCGTTCACATGCTAACCGTTTCCAGAAAGCGCTTGACGGTCTGAACGACTAACTGCTTTCTGATTAAGGCGACCGGGTTATTATCCCGGTTGTCCTGAAAAGCAGCTTGACCAATCGTTTGTCAAGGCAAGCTGTTTTCCAGGACAATTAACTATTTTATCCTAACCAAGTCACTATCCCACAGGAGAGAACCATGGCTGGAGCCCGCGAAGGTAGTCTCGAAGCACCTACAAGACATACTCTGGACTGGAAGAATCCTGAATTCTACGATGAAGACAAACTCTATACCGAGCTAGAAAGGGTATACGATATTTGCCACGGCTGCCGCCGCTGCGTTAGCTTGTGTCAGTCGTTTCCAACACTTTTTGACCTGGTTGACGAGTCTGACACCATGGAGGTAGATGGTGTCAAAAAGGAAGACTACTGGAAAGTTGTTGATCATTGTTACTTGTGCGATCTGTGTTTCCTCACAAAATGTCCTTATGTCCCACCGCATGAGTGGAATCTGGACTTTCCTCATCTGATGTTGCAGGCCAAGGCTGTTCGCTACAAAAAAGAAGGGGCCTCATTCCGTGACAAACAACTGACTGATACGGATAAGCTCGGTTCACTGGCAGGTATTCCGGTTGTCAGTGGTGTTGTTAATGCACTGAACAAAAATTCAGGTTTCAGGGGTGTGTTGGAATCTTCACTTGGTGTTCACAAGGATGCCGTGGTTCCCGAATTTCACAGTAACAAGCTGCGCAACCGAATTTCCAACGATTCGGCTGAAAATGCTGTAGAGGCCGGTCCAACGAAAGGTCGGGTTGCCCTGTTTGCAACCTGTTATGGAAATAACAACGATCCGAAAACCGGCGAAGACCTGGTTGCTGTATTCCGCCACAATAATATTCCTGTGCGTCTCGCTGACAAGGAAAAGTGCTGTGGCATGCCGAAGTTGGAGCTGGGTGATCTTGATTCAGTAGAACAAGCAAAAAATGTCAATATCCCCGAGCTGGCTAAACTGGTTGATGAAGGTTGGGATATCGTGGCGCCGGTACCATCCTGTGTATTGATGTTCAAACAGGAATTACCCTTGATGTTCCCGGATGATCCTCAGGTTAAAAAGGTACAGGAAGCCATATACGATCCGTTTGAGTACCTGATGCTGCGTCATAAAAATGAACAGTTGAATACGGAGTTTAAAAATTCACTGGGTAAAGTTTCCTATCATGTCGCCTGTCATCAGCGGGTGCAGCGTATCGGCATGAAAACCCGCGATATGCTGCAACTGATTCCTGAGACCGAGGTGATAGCCATAGAGCGTTGTTCCGGGCATGACGGAACCTACGCGGTGAAAAAAGAGTTTCACGAGTATGCGGTCAAGATCGGCCGTGCGGTAGTTAATCGCGTCAAAAAAGATGAGCCTGACCATTTCACCAGTGACTGTGTCATGGCAGGTCATCATATTGCTGATGGGTTGTGCAAGGCAGATCATGAC
>JABDQZ010000351.1 GCA_013041975.1 Gammaproteobacteria bacterium | reverse complement strand
GATGAAGACGTGCTCAAAAAGACTGATATGGAAGAGTTGTTTGCATTGGAAGAGCGGTATTGTCGCACGCCAACTTATTGCGATATGGGGCGCTATATCCATATTCTGGCCCAAAAAAAACCGGAGTCATTACTCCGGTTTTTTAAATGATCTGCTTGATCAGACTATTTAATAGCTCTGTTCTCAATCAAATGATCAACCACCGATGGATCAGCCAGTGTTGAGGTATCGCCCAGCGTATCGATCTCATTGGCGGCGATCTTGCGCAGAATGCGGCGCATGATTTTGCCTGAGCGGGTTTTTGGCAGACCAGGCGCCCACTGAATAATATTAACCTTGGCAATTGGACCAATTTCCTTTCTGACCAGGTTGACCAGTTCAGCTTTCAGTTCATCTGATTCCGTTTCACCCTGCATCAGTGTGACATAGGCATAAATGCCCTGGCCTGTGATTTCATGTGGATAGCCAACAACAGCGGCTTCGGCTACTTTTTCATGCAGCACAAGACCTGATTCAATTTCAGCCGTACCCAGGCGATGCCCTGAGACGTTCAGTACGTCATCAACACGACCGGTGATCCAGTAGTAGCCGTCTTCATCGCGACGTGCGCCGTCACCGGTGAAGTAGTAACCGGGATACATGGCGAAATAAGTTTCGTAGAAACGCTTGTGGTCACCATAAACGCTACGCATCTGCGAAGGCCAGGGGTGTTTGAATGCCAGGTTGCCCTGTGCGGGATTACCATCAATTTCGTTACCTTCATCATCCAGCAAGACCGGCTGACCACCAAAGAAAGGCTTGGTTGCAGAGCCCGGTTTGAGTGCGGTGGCGCCAGGCAGAGGAGTCAGCAGGTGGGCGCCGGTTTCGGTCTGCCACCAGGTATCAACAATCGGGCAGCGGCCATCGCCGACCACATTGTTATACCAGTTCCAGGCTTCAGGGTTGATGGGCTCACCGACAGTGCCAAGCAGGCGTAATGATTTGCGTGAAGTACTGGTCACCGGGTCATCGCCAACAGCCATCAGTGCACGAATCGCAGTGGGTGCTGTATAGAAAGTGGCGACATTGTGTTTGTCGACAACCTGCCAGAAACGGCCGGCATCAGGATATGTCGGTACACCTTCAAACATCAGGCTGATGGCACCGTTGTTTAACGGGCCATAAACGATATAGCTGTGACCGGTAATCCAGCCAATATCAGCTGTACACCAGTAAACCTCACCTTCCTTGTAGTCGAACACCAGTTTATGGGTCATTGCTGCCTGTAGCAGGTAACCGCCCGTGGTGTGAAGTACGCCTTTAGGCTTACCGGTAGAACCTGACGTGTAAAGAATGAACAGAGGATCTTCTGCGTCCATGGGTTCAGGAGCACATTCAGCGCTGGCATCAGCAATAGCCTCGTGGTACCAGACATCACGGCCTTCAGTCCACTCTACAGGCTCGCCACCACGTTTAACGACAATGCTGGTGTGCACGTTAGGGCAGTTAGCCAGGGCTTTATCAGCGTTGGCTTTCAATGGAAGTGCCTTGCCGCTGCGAATAGACTGATCAGCAGTGATCAGTGTCTGGCAATCTGAATCATTAATACGGTCTTTCAGGGCATCAGGTGAGAATGCGCTGAACACAATCGAATGTACGGCACCAATGCGGGTACAGGCCAGCATGGCAACCACGGCTTCCGGAATCATTGGCATATAGATGGAAACACGGTCACCTTTTTTGACACCACGATCTTTCAGTACGTTGGCCAGTTTACACACATCGGTATGTAATTCGCGGTAGGTGATTTTCTTGTCTTCAGCAGGGTCATCGCCTTCCCAGATAATTGCTGTCTGATCACCACGCGTATCCAGATGCTTGTCGAGGCAGTTATGGGAAACATTCAGCTTGCCGCCCTTGAACCAGTTGATGTGCAGGTCGTCCTTGTCGTAACTCCAGTCAAGTACGCTGTCCCATTTTTCAAACCAGTCCAGATAGTCATCAGCCTGCTGTGCCCAGAAGGTTTCCGGGTCTTCCACTGACTGTTTATACATCGCCTCATATTGCTCGGCATTGACATGGGCATTGGCTGCAAAGTCCTCTGGTACAGGATAAAGGTTTTCAGACATGATGATTCCTCGTTCTGCGTTTTAGTTGTAATTAAATGAAACAGGCTTTTTTTATTCGTCGCATCCATGAGACTCAGCCTTTTGGACTCACTGCGTTCGTGAAAATTGCTCCAGGCAATTTTTTATTCTGCTGTAAGCCTTATAGAACCAATAATCATACCGGAAATAAATCAGGTAATGCTATGTTTTGCTGCGATATCGGCTAACGAATTTTTAATAATCAGTATAAATGCTACAATTTTTTAAGAATAATAAGACTAACGGTTCAGGCCCATGGAATACGGATTATTTGAGTTTCTGACCCTGCTGGGGTCCCTGGGGCTTTTTCTCTATGGCATGAAGGTGATGAGTGATTCGCTGCTGAAACTGGCTGGCGATAAAATGCGCTCGATTTTGGCAGCTTCAACTTCCAACCGTTTCCTTGCCCTGCTAACCGGCTTTTTTATTACTTCGGCAATCCAGTCCTCTTCGGCAACTACCCTGATGGTAGTCAGCTTTGTGAATGCACAGTTGCTGACATTGACCGAGGCTGTGGGGGTCATCATGGGAGCCAATATCGGTACCACGATCACTGCCTGGCTGATTTCTATCCTTGGTTTCAAGGTCAAGATGAGTGCAATCGCTTTACCCCTGGTTGGTGTGGGTTTCCTGTTGAGTTTCTCCAGACAGGAAAAGCGCAAGCATTTCGGCATGTTTCTGGTGGGCTTTGCCTTGCTCTTTATCGGCTTACAGTTTCTTAAAGACTCGGTACCCGATATCGGGGCGCATCCTGAAACGCTGGAATTTCTGCGTTCCTATACGCAGATGGGTTACCTGTCGATTTTGCTTTTCCTGATTATCGGTACGCTACTGACGCTGATTATCCAGTCTTCCAGCGCCACCATGGCATTAACACTGTTGATGACTCATCAGGGCTGGATACCGTTTGATATGGCTTGTGCCATGGTATTGGGGGAAAACATTGGAACCACCATCACCGCCAATCTGGCGGCAATTATTTCCAACTTCCATGCAAAACGTGCGGCACTTGCGCACCTGATTTTTAATCTTCTCGGTGTGTTGTGGGTATTGATACTGTTTTATCCGTTCCTGCAGGTAATTGACATAGTGGTGACGAATATCGAAGGACAGTCGCCAATGGTTACCACTTTGGCGGTACCGGTTGCGATTGCTTTGTTCCATACCTGTTTCAATATTCTGAATGCTTTCATTCTCATCTGGTTCCTGCCTGTTATCGTGAAGATAGTGATCAGGCTGGTACCAGAAGTTATCGAAAAAGCTGTAGAAGTTGATGTGCCAAAGTACCTCGACGAAGGCTCTATGAAATATCCTCAAACGGCTATCAAAGCCATCTATGACGAGTCTATAAGGCTGCTGCAGAATACCGCCTACATGGTCATTGTTAATGGTCTTAATGTTCATCGCAAAGATCTTGAGTCGGATGTGGATCTTGATGAACTGATTGAGGCATCCTCGATTATCAAAATTGATATTGAGCAGATCTACAGCAGCCAGATCAAAAACATCTATGGAGCCATTCTGGAGTATGCAACAAAACTGCAGAGCCGGATGGAACTGAAATCTGATGAAGTGGAGCGTATTCGTAATCTGCTGATTGCTGATCGCAAGCTGGTATCAGTCGTTAAAAAGATTAAACGCCTGAGGGCGAATATCGATCATTACGAAAAATCAGATAATGCTGCAATCAGGAGAGAGTACAACCTGCTTAAACATCGTATTCTGAAGGTTGTCAGGCTGATTCATACGTTGGAAAGCGAAGACGAAAAGATAAGAAGTCATTTCACCCAAAAACTGTTGAAACAGCGCCGCAAGGCCAAGGAACTTGATGTGTTGCGTAATGGCCGAATCGATAAACTTCTGCTGGCTGGCGATATTGATGAACATATGGCTTCATCATTGATGAATGATAGTTTGGAGGCCATGCGCATGGCCCAGATGCTGGTGGATATTATTCTGCTGATGCACCTGCCGGAAGATGAGATAATGAATACGGTTGAGGATGAAATAGCACCTGCCTGTGCTGTGTTTGATCGATAAATAGTATTTAGGCATGAGCTCAAGCCGACATGGCCTGTCGATGCTTGTACCATTTTGTGACAGGCAGGAGGTAACAGTTCTGGTTGTTATTTGTCGTCTGACAAATGGCTATGCAGTTGGGCTTCATTGCTTTGACTCAACTTGTCAGTATCGATGAGGTATCGTGCTAGTGCAGGTAAAAGCAATACGGCACCCAGCATATTCCACAAGAACATAAATGTCAGCATGATGCCCATGTCGGCCTGAAATTTGATGGGTGAAAACACCCAGGTGGCCACGCCAATGGCCAGTGTAATGCCCGTAAAGATCACGGCCTTGCCCGTGGTTATCAGTGTCATGAAATAGGCTGTTTGTAAATCAGCGCCTTTGACAATCAGGGTCTCCAGTTTGCTATAGATATAAATGCCATAATCAACGCCAATTCCGATGCCGAGTGCAATCACGGGCAGGGTGGCTACTTTGACACCAATATCCAGGTGTACCATCAATGCCTGCCCAAGTGCCGAGGTCAGCGCCAAAGGTGCAATAATGCATACCACGGTTCTCCAGGAGCGAAAAGCCATGAAAACCAGCAGGCTGACTACGCTGTAAACCAGAATCAACATCTTGTACTGGGCTTCTTTTACAACAATATTGGTTGCTGCCTCGATACCGGCATTGCCGGCAGCCATACGAAAGTCGACATCACCGCTGTCATATTGCCGTTTGAAGTTGTTGATGCCATTTACCACGCGGTTCAGTGTTTCTGCCTTGTGGTCTTCAAGAAAAACCAGAATGGGCATCATGCTGCAATCAGCATTTATTAATCCAATCGCTTCCTGTTGTCCACTGACAGTGCCGTTGAGGACCAGTTGGTTGCGGGATATGGCTGTCCACTTGAGGTTGCCTTCGTTAAGTGCACTGATGACACGTTTTGTCCGATCTACCATTGACACAACCGACTGTACGCCAGACAGGTTTTGCAAATACCACTGGAAATAATCAACTGCGGCTAAAGAGTGATAGCTGATGCACTGGTTGGGTGGCGTATGTGCCATGACGACAAATACATCGGTGCTTGAGGAATAATGTTCAGCGATAAATTGATTATCAAGGTTGTAGCGCGAATCTGCCCGTAATTCCGGCGCTCCCTGGTCCAGGTCACCGATTTTCAGTTCTGTTTTCATGACCAGTCCATAGCCTAATAACAGGGCTGCAATCACTATCGCTGCTGGTGCATAACGCGGGCCGGTAAACCGGGTCAGCATCCTCCAGATACGGTGGTAACCGGATTCCTGTTCTTTTAAACGCTGCAGGGCGGAGGGCATGACGCTGGAATAAGAGAGCAACACTGGCAGCAGCACCAGGTTAGTCAAAATAATCACAGCAACGCCAATGCTGGCCGCGATTGCCAGGTGGCGAATAACGTCGATTTCTATCACCAGTAAGGTAGTAAAACCAATAGCATCGCTCACCAGTGCAGTCAGGCCTGGTATGTACAAGGTGCGAAAAGCATGGCGGGCAGCTTTCTCGGCATCCAGCTTGCCCATGCTGGCATGAGCAATGGCGTTGAAAATCTGTACACCATGGCTGACGGCGATGGCAAAAACCAGAAAGGGAATCAGCATTGAGTAGGGATCCAGTCCATATCCCATCAGGTTCAATAAACCCAGCTGCCACACCACAGCAATCAGCGAACATGCCAATACCACCAGTGAATTTTTTATACAGTGGGAGTAGATATACAAAAGCAACAGTGTGATGACACAAGCAGCAGCAAAAAACGCTGCTACATCAGTCGCACCATCGATGAGGTCACCGACAATTTTGGCAAATCCTGTGATATGGATTTTGATGTTGTCATTCTGGAAACGATTGCGAATCTTTTCTTCCAGTGCCGTTGAAAACGCCTGGTAATCCAGACGCTCACCGGTTTCCGGGTTGGAATCCAGCAGCGGCACAAGAATAATGGTCGATTTGAAATCATTTGCAACCAGTCGACCAATCTGTCCGGAGCGGAGTACATTTTTGCGAACCCTGTCGATTTGTTGTTCGGAGCCATCATAGCTACTGGGTATGACAGGTCCGCCAGCCAGCCCTTCTTCGGTCACTTCCAGCCAGCGCATATTGGCTGTCCACAGTGATTTCAATCCACTACGGTCGACCCCCGGAATAAAAAAAGTCTCTTCAGTAATCTGTTGGAGTGTTTCAAGAAATTGTTGATCAAAAATATCCCCCTGTGTTGTCTCAACAGCAATCCTGATGAGGTTACCTAACCCTTTAAGGTCTTCGCGGTCTTCAAGAAAGTTATTGATAAATGGGTGCCCTGTAGGGATCATTTTTTCAAAACTGGCATCAGGCCTGACATTACTGGCCTGCCACAGCATAAACAGGGTTAACAGGCTGAAAATGATAATCACCAGTGGGCGGTGTCCAAACAACAAGCGCTCAAGTAAAGGTTCCGACTCCTCAAGCGGATAGTTGTGTTTGATTTTTTGTTCCAGGTCTTTAGACGACATCAACTATTTCCAGTAGCCCGGTACTAGGGCAGTTCAAGTTTGTGAACGCCCCGGGAACCCACAGCAATCAAATGATGATCGGTTGATTCGGTGATGGCGCTTAATGACAAGCGGTCCGGACGAACCGTGACATTGAAACTCTTTCCCTGATCCTTGCTGAATAAAACATGACCGGCATTACCGACCAGCACTATCAGGCCGGATCTCGTAGGCATTCCTGCACTGATAGCTGACATGGCGTTGGTATTAACGTTTTTCCAGCTGTTGCCATTGTCCCGGGAGCGATAAATATTGCCTCTTAAACCAAACACCAGAATGCTGTTGCCCTTGCTTGTGATGCCAAAAAAGGAACCTTCATAAGGTGAGTTCAGGCGAATCCAGTTTTCACCTTCATTGGTTGAGCGGAAAATAGTCCCTGACTCACCGGTGATAAATATTGTCCCGGAAGGTGTAGGGGCGATGCTGTTAAGGTGGAAACCTTCAGGGTTTTCAAGCCGGTTGGAAATTAATGTCCAGTTTTCACCGCCATCAAGGGTTTGCAGCAAAATGCCATAAGCACCTAGAGCATAACCCTGGTACTCATCGGCAAACCATACATCAAGAAGCGGTTTGAATGGCCCTGCCTGCTCGTCTTCAATAGCTTCTTCAAGCGCATAGCCGGCTTCTTCCAGCTGGTAAGTAATTTCTTCACGCTGATCTTTATCGGTAACCGTTTCCAGTTGATTGCGTTTATTGTGAACCCGCTGCTGTGCCTGGGTGATCACCTGCTTGTTGATCTGGTAACCATCCAGTTGCCTGGTCCAGGTTTTTCCGGCATCTGTGGAATGCAATATCACACCTTCATGACCGACGACCCAACCTACATCAGGCGAAATAAAAAAAACGGCTGTTAAGGTGGCATAAACAGGAACGCTGGCCTGCTGCCAGTTTTTTCCATGATCGGCTGAATAAATGATATGGCCACGTTCGCCGACAGCTACCAGGTGTTTACCGGTGTTCACAATATCCAGTAGCAGTCCTTTAGAGGCTTTTTCTGAAAGGAAAGCGGGAGTTTCAAGGTAATCGATTTCTGCCCGGGCTGTGATAGAAAGCGATAGCGCAATCGACAGAAAAAGGATCAGTCGATTGGCTATCAATGCGGTTTTACTATTAACGTTTGCCAACTCGACGTAGCGCTCCCGGCTGGAAGGTTTTCCTTTTTTCACCAATATTGAAGATATAGGGTTGTTTTTCTTCATTGGTTAGACCAATCGTCAGGTACCTGCCAGACTGAAGGTCGTAAATGACTTCTACTGTGTAAAAAGGAACTTTTTCATCGTAATACTGAATGGCATGGGCCTCAGCTACACGCCAGAGACTGCCACGTGTATCGTAGTGATCGATAACAGCAGCCTGCCAGGTATCTTCATCAAGGTAGAATGTACGCTTACCATAGATATGACGCGCATTATCTTTCAGAGTGGCTTCAACGACCCAGACACGATGTAACTCGTAGCGGGTGAGGCCCTGATCAAGATGTCCCTTTTGATGAATCTGTTCATAACTCAGCTAGGTGAATGCAGCTTGTAAGCGTTATACGGAATATATAATTCCTTTTTTCCGACCAGTTTCCAGTCATAGCGATCGGGCGCTCCGTTGAACATGTCGAAGTTATCTACCGTACGCAGACCGTCAGCCCCTGTTCCCGGAGCATCATAAGCGACCTGTGGAGCACGCCTGACACGACGTTGTCCTGCATTATAACGCCAGGCTTTACGTGGCTGTTTGACCTGGTTCAGCGTTTCATGGGCCAATAGGACATTGCCGGTCAGGCGTGGAGGTGATTTCATGATCTGTAAGAAGTAGGCAGCGATATTGGCATCTTTTTCTGCGTCTCTGCCACCTTCAAAGCTTTCAGGAAATGCCCAGATATCAACAAAGCGGTTTGCGACAAAGCTGCCGTTGGCCTGAACTGGCATTTGCACTGTAGTGCGTTTGTGAGAGAGTCCACGAAAACGCAAGGTATGGTTCCATATGGCCTCAAGACCGTTCCCGGGTATTGGGAAGGGTGCGTGTATACCGCGATCTTCTACGCCATTGCCATCGCCTGTCAGGTTTGCAGTAACGGCATGAGTCTTGACCTCATCATATATCTCCTGGGAATAGGCCGCCGTTCTTCGTGACTGGTAAACCGGTATTTTATAATCAGGATATTTTTTCAGCATTGCCATCTGGCCAGGCGACAACCTGTCTTTGTACTGCTCCATGTTTTGAGCCATGATGGTAAATAGCGGCTGGTCATCGGCAAAAGGATCGACCAGAAACTGTCCGGGTTCATAAGCGGATGGAGCCCTGGTAAGGCCTCCTGTCCATTCAGGAATGCTGCCATCGTTATTACCGGCTTTTTCAGCCCCCACCGGCGTCAGGTCTTTTCCCAGGCGATCGGCTTCGGCCTGACTGAGAGCGGCAAGCGCATTACCTGCGCCTATCAGCATGGAAATTGCAGCCACTGTTATTTTCATTGTTTTATACATATTCGGATAACTCCTTATTCGTGGTTGGCTGAATACCATTAAAATGAGACAGAAGCGTTAAGTGAAACAAAATCACGGTCCCTGAGAATATCGAAATCACCATCATCAAGATAATTGGTGTAGGAAACTCCCACCTTGTAAGTCTCTTTGTAGCTGAAAGTCACACCCAGTCCCAGTGCCTGGCGATCTTCCTGGAATTCAGGTGTGGGTGAAATGCCGTCAACATCATGTTTCCAGCGGATGCTTGGAGAAACACTCACACCGGCAAAAGCATTGGGATAATCCAGCTTGGCAACCGCACGATATCCCCAGGCTGACTCGGTCACGTATCCATCATTACCGCCCACGCCCAGAGAGCCCTGCCCAAAAATCGCTGAACGGCCATAGCGCTGTTCACTCAGTGCTGGAAGATTATGAACATAAGTCCCACCAATTTCTCCAGCCAGCGTCAAACGACTGGCACCGAAGACACGTTCGAAAAAGTGAACCAGGGTAACCTGTGCCTGGCTGACATCGTAGGGATCCCAGCCCTGAACTACGCCGCCCGGGGTAGTTGATGCCCATCTAGGGGTGAAGGTTGATGCATTCCATGCGGCATTTAAGGCATCAAACGTGGGACTAAAACCACCTGTAAAAGGAATACCAAATGCCAGTGCCGTTGATAAGATTTCATTACCGTTAATTTGTACCGGCAAATCCTTACGATGACTGACTTCGCCGGAAACAGCTGTTGTGCCAACGCTGGTGGCAAAACTCAAGCCGTATAGCTGAATATCTTCAGGATACTCAATGAAATAAACAGCATCACCACCGGCGAGCACACCGACGCCACCCGTGGCAGCAGATGATTTGCGGCCACTGACATAAGGGATCCTGCTATGGTAATTGATATAGTAAGCACCAAACTCGGTATCAAGCGTATCTGCATAATACCGGAAGGATACGCCAAACTGACCTTCGTCATCGGCTTCTGCATCCTGCCCACGATTTACAAATGCACCCCCCAAATAATTCAATTGATCCGATACTGAAGTGGAAAAGGCGACACGATCACAACCGTCAGCCGCATAATCCAGCAATGAAAAATAGGTACCACAGCCATCAATGACGGTCTTTTCCCACTTCAACTGGTAAAAAGCCTCGATATTCAGGTTGTCGGTTGCACCCAGGTTGGCATACAGCATGTTCACCGGCAGCAGACCTTCCTTGATCTCTGCGCCCGGGCGGCGGAATGCAGAAACATCAAACGGGTTAATGGCATTGATACCTCCCTGGATAAAAGTGCTTTCACCCCAGTTGACCACCTGTTTTCCCAAACGAACATCAAGTGGCTTGTCGCCGAGGTTGAATTCCCCAAACACGAAGGCATCAAGCAATTCGATACCGTCAAACTGGGCCAGATCATTGAAGCCAGAGTCATCCAGTTCCAGGTTAGGGGTAGCACTGGTCGGTTCATGGCCATGCGGTACAGCACTATTATTCAGTTCAAAGTCATACCACCATTTAACACGGGCGAAGGCACCATAGTTACGATAGTTCAGACCGATATCGTGAACACCCTTGACGATGTTGGAGAAGGTATCGCCATCATCATAGTTCAGGTTACCGTCATCTGTAGTGTTACTCTGCCCGGTACCGCCATTGGCTGGTCCACTGACCAGAGCCGGATCGCGCTCTTCAATACGCTGACTGATACCGTAGGAAACGGTTGAGGTTATTGTGCCGGTGAGTTCACCAGATTGAAATTCAAAAGCTTGTAGCGGTGTAGCAGCCAGTATGATCAGGCTTGATAGTAAGGAGGTTTTTACTCCGGGATGAAAATTATTATTTGTTTTTAGTGATGTGTGCATCATCTTTTCCTTCTATAAATATGAACTCTTATGGTTCACTGTCATTATCCCCATTTGCTACTGTAATAGTGTAAATGGCAACTATATTGTCTAGACTACAAGAAATTGGCCATTAAGACCATAATGAAATCAACTGGTTAAAGCTGTATTGGCTGTTTTTCAATTCAAAGAATGAACAAAACTCTCATGCCTCATCAAATGTTATTGCAACCCCGTGAAAATACTGCGCTTGTCTGGAATGAGCAAGCTGTCAGTTACCGGGAATTGCTTTCCAGGATAGAAGGGTATGGACAACAGTTGCTGGTCGAAGCGAATGAAAATATCGTGATATTTTCAGAAAACCGCCTGGAATGGGTTTACGCTTTTTATGCTGGTTTGAAGCATGGCTGCACCATGGTGCCGGTAGATTTCATGGGTTCGGTTGATGATGTGGCGTATATCCTGGGTGATTGCTGCCCGGCCATTGTGTTTTGTTCTCAAGATACACAGGCGGTTATGAGGCAGGCCATCGATAAAGCCGGGGTGAACCCGGTTGTTCTCATTCTGGATGAAATGGCTGATCAGGCCACTCCGGTTGAACCTGTGCCGATTACAATGCCTCCCGCAGATAAAATCCTATTGCTTATCTATACGTCGGGAACAACGGGAAGCCCCAAGGGCGTGATGCTTTCCAGTGAGAACCTGTTGGCTAACATGGAATCGGTGTCAGAGGAGGTGGCAATCTTTACCCCGGATCAACGAGTGCTGGTGCTGTTGCCGTTACATCATATTTTTCCGTTGCTGGGATCGATGGTAGCGCCTTTGTATACCGGTGGAACCTGTGTATTTACTCCTTCTATGGCATCAGAGGACATATTAACGACCCTGCAAGATCATCGTATTACTCTCATCCTTGGGGTGCCGCGTTTTTACAGCCTCATTCATAAATCCATTCTCGATAAAATCAAGGCCCGTCTTGTGACGCGCCTGGTCTTTTCACTGGCAGGCCTAATACAATCGCCTTCTTTTTCCAGATTGCTTTTTGGAAAGGTTCATCAGCGCTTTGGCGGACATGTTCGCTATATGGTGAGTGGCGGAGCCAAGCTGGATGAAACCGTGTGGCAAGACTTTGTCACGCTGGGATTCGAAATACTGGAAGGTTATGGCATGACCGAAGCAGCGCCCATGATTGCTTTTACCCGTCCGGGTCAGGCACGCATAGGATCACC
>JABDQZ010000350.1 GCA_013041975.1 Gammaproteobacteria bacterium | reverse complement strand
CATGTCCGTTTTCGTTAAGGAAAAAGCCATTGGCCTGTTTATAGCAGACAATAAAAAACAGCTTTTAAATGCTGAGCACTACAAAAAGTTCAAACATTTCTGTAACCAGGCAGTCAATGACCTGATCAACAGCAGCACCAGGAAAGAATCATGAATCAATATCCTGAAAATTCTCCCTTCAATCCCGCTGACGAATCAGCCTACCTGCATTGGCGCAGCAATAAACTGGCCAACCACCCTGTCGTCTTTGAAGAGTTACTGGTCAGCATAGATAACCCGTTTGCTATCAGCGACCAGGAAAAACAGCAACTGCTGGACAAAATCAAGCAATGCAATATGGCGATTTACCAGATTAAGCCCCTGGAAAAACACGCAGAGGATAAAGGTTTTCTTGATGAACTGGGCAAGCAGTTTGGCTTGAATCATCTTGATAACAATCTTTATGCGGATGAAGATGCTATCAGCAGCCTGAAAGTCACTGCCGAGAAAGCCGGCAAAGGATACATCCCCTATACCAACCGACCTATCGCATGGCATACCGACGGTTATTACAATACCGGGCAGACCCAGGTTCGTGCCATGTTGCTGCACTGCGTACAGCCTGCAGCGGACGGCGGCAGCAACCAGTTGCTGGATCACGAGATGGCTTACCTGATGTTGCGCGATAAAAACCCGGCCTACATTGAGGCGTTATCACGACCTGACGCCATGTCCATCCCTGCCAATATTCAGGATGGCAAAGTGATTCGTGATGCTGTCACAGGCCCGGTATTTTCTGTTGATAGCGACGACAATCTGCATATGCGTTACACCGCGAGAACCCGCAGTATCGAATGGCTGGATGACCCCTTGGTATTAGAAGCAAAAGATGCCTTGCTGGAGATACTGAAAACTCCATCACCCTATCATTTCGAGGGCAAACTCGAAGCTGGCCAGGGATTGATTTGTAATAATGTCTTGCATACGCGCACGCCCTTCGAGGAGAACAGTAACAGATTACTATATCGGGCGCGGTATTTTGACAGAATCTCTAATGACTAGACACTTTATAAAGACTCACAGGAATTATTCATGTTCAAACAAACGTTATTGATTATTGCTGCATCCCTACTGCTTTCAGCCTGTGGAAAAGGCGGTATTAGTGATTTTTCAGCACCTGAAAACACACCAGTTGCCCAGGTCTTTAAAGAGGGTTGTGTACGATGCCACGGCAGTGACGGTGGAGGTATGCTGTTTGGCCTGATGTTTGCGCTCGAGCCCCAAGGCAAATCTGCCACTGAGCTTGCCACTACCATTTTGTCAGGGCGGGAAAAAATGCCTGCTTTTGCTGCGTTATCTGAAAAGCAGCGTATGGCACTTGCTAATCATATTCTGGCATTACGAAACACAGAGGCCAAGTAGTCAATCATTCATAAAACCTGAATGTATTTCGACCAGCCTCTTTTGCATCATACATTGCCTGATCAGCGTGTCTGAACAGCAGACCCAGGTCGGTCTCAACAACCGTAGAATGGGTGATACCTATGCTTGCACCAATCTGAATGGTATTACCTTCAATCTCCATCGGGACCGATAATGTCTTAATCAGTTTCGTCGCGATGGCAGCGGCATCCTTCTGTTGCATACCCCCCTTTAAAAGAATTCCGTCTTCCGTGGACCCCCGGGCGCTGATCCATCATTCGGGACTGCACTGACTGATCTCGAGAAAAATCATCAACATAACCCTGATGAATATTCCTGACTTTTTCAGACAGTAACAGAGTAAGTGGCTGACCCAGAACTTCTTGTGAAGCGAAGCCAAACAATTTTTCTGCTGCAGGATTGAACTGCACAATATTCTGTTCCGCGTCTATGGTAATGATGCCATCGGAAGCATAATCAACCAGCGTCCGGGTTTTGGTATGCGCAAGTTCAAGTTCGCGGGTACGCGCGGCAACCAGGGCCTGTAACTCTTTTTCCCTCCTCAGGGAAAGCACATGAATGATGAGGAAAACAACCAAACTTCCACCGACCACCAGAAAAGCCAACTGGAAAGTGTGAAGGTTATTCTTTTGCGATAATTCCTGCAGGCTCCCGGTTTCTTCACGGGAACTTTCCTGAATAAGCTTGAGTACCTTGTCAAATTCAAAAATCACTTTGTTCTGATTGGGCATTGCTCTAGCTAATAATAATTCCTGAGCTTTATCGATTTCTTCTGCCATTAAAAAATCAGCCACCTGATTCTGCAATGGCTCATTGGCTGAAACTTTTATCAGGACATCATTAAAGGCACTTTTTTCAGCCTCGGTGAGTTGCTGTTTTTCGAAAAGCTCCTTGAATACAATAAAAGTTGCAGCCTGCCAGCATGGCAAAAACCGGTATCATGACGGCAAAAAAAGACCGGCTTAAAGCCGGTCTGTATTTTGCTATTTTTCTTCTTTCTGGGGCTGCCTGACTTTGATGGACAGCTCTCTTAACTGCTCTGCAGAAACTTCTGAAGGTGCATCGGTCAGCAGGCAGGCAGCCGTCTGTGTTTTCGGGAAGGCCATAACTTCACGAATAGAGTCTGCACCCGCCATCAACATGATCAAACGATCAAGACCAAATGCCAGACCACCGTGTGGAGGGCACCCGTACTTGAGTGCGTTCAGCAGGAAGCCAAATTTCTCCTGGGCTTCCTCCTCATCGATTCCCAGCAGCCTCATTACACGTTGCTGCACCTCTTCGCGGTGAATACGTATGGAACCACCACCCACTTCAGTGCCATTGATCACCATGTCATAGGCACGCGACAGGCAATGATGCGGATCAGATTCCAGTTTCTCCAGGTGCTCTTCAAACGGTGCAGTAAACGGATGATGAATGGCAAACCAGCGCTTGGCATTTTCATCCCATTCAAACATTGGAAAATCGACGACCCATAATGGTTTCCAGTCGCCTTGCATCAAACCACGGTCATGGCCCAGTTTGACACGTAGCGCTCCAAGGGCTTCATTGACGACATAGGCCTTGTCTGCACCAAAGAACACCAGGTCACCATTTTCGGCCCCGGTTCTTTCCATGATGGTATTGACTGCTTCATCGGGCATGAATTTAAGGATGGGCGACTGCAGACCTTCACGTCCCTGGGACAGGTCATTAACCTTGATATAGGCCAGACCACGCGCACCATAAATTCCAACAAACTTGGTGTATTCATCAATTTCCTTGCGTGTTAGCTCGGTGCCTTTTGGCAGGCGTGAAGCAGCGACACGACCGTGTTCATCGTTGGCCGGGCCTGAGAACACCTTGAAATCCACATCAGTCAACACATCGGCTACATCCACCAGTTCCAGCGGACAACGCAGATCAGGACGGTCACTGCCAAAACGTTTAATTGCTTCGGCATAGGTCATGGTCGGGAACGGATTGGGCAGATCGACATCAAGCACCTTTTTATAGATCTGGCGAATCATTGCTTCGGTCGTAGCCATAACATCCGACTCGTCAACGAAGGACATTTCCAGGTCAAGCTGGGTGAATTCCGGCTGCCGGTCAGCACGCAGGTCTTCATCACGGAAACAGCGTACGATCTGGTAATAACGATCCATGCCAGACATCATCAGCAACTGTTTGAAAAGCTGTGGAGACTGCGGCAAGGCAAAGAACTTGCCCTCATGCGTACGGCTGGGTACCAGGTAATCACGCGCCCCTTCCGGGGTCGCCTTGGTCAGCATCGGGGTTTCTATATCAAGGAAGTTTTCACCTTCGAGAAACTCGCGCATCGCATGTGTCACTTTGGCCCGCATCTGGATACGATTCTGCATTTCAGGTTTACGCAGATCGATGTAGCGGTAACGCAATCTGAGTTCTTCGTGAGTGTCATCATCATCAATCTGGATCGGTGGTGTATCAGCACGATTAAGAATTTCCAGTTCACGGCCCAGAACTTCAATTTCGCCGGTGGACAACTCATCGTTGGTTGTGCCCTCGGGACGTCGCCTCACCAGGCCCTTGACACGCAATACAAATTCATTGCGCACTTCTTCGGCGGTTGCAAACATGTCAGCATCATCAGGATCAAAAACGCACTGAAGCAGGCCATTGCGATCCCGTAAGTCAATGAAAATTACACCGCCGTGATCCCGGCGCTTGTTTACCCAGCCACAGACCTCGACTTCCTGATCAATGTTTGATGCATTGACATCACCACAATAATGAGTGCGCATGTTTTACCCTATCAACAAAATAAAAAGCCGCCTCGAAAGCGGCCTGAACAATAAATTAACGATTTCAGACATTAACCGCAGGAATTACAGCCACCGGTTCCGCAACCACCGCCGGTATCAGAAGAGCCTGAATCAGCC
>JABDQZ010000346.1 GCA_013041975.1 Gammaproteobacteria bacterium | reverse complement strand
GATTATGGTTGAAGACATCCGGTGGCTGACTTGAAAGCATCTCGAGAGCTTTTTCAACCCTGCCACGAAAGTCGGGTACCAGCACTTCTATGCGTGTAGAGGGTGACTGTTCACGCGTGGCCTTGATGCACTGTGCAAAATGTTCGGCACCGCCATCACGCAGATCATCACGGTCTACCGAAGTGATGACCACATAGTTAAGTTTCATTTGAGCGATGGCTTCAGCCAGGGAGTTGGGCTCATCTTTATCCAGTGGTTTGGGTTTTCCATGGGCAACGTCACAAAATGGACAACGACGCGTGCAGATATCACCCATGATCATAAAGGTCGCCGTACCATGGGAAAAACACTCGCCCAGATTAGGGCAGGCAGCTTCTTCGCACACCGAGCTGAGTTTCTTGTCACGCAGGATTTTTTTGATGTGATTGACGCCCTTGCCAGTCGGTGCCTTTGCCCTGATCCAGCGAGGCTTGCGTAAAATTTCTGTGGTTGGCGTGACCTTGACGGGAATACGTGAAAGTTTTTCTGCGCCGCGTTGATGTGTTTCCGGTGTGTGCCTGGAAGGAGAGGCCAGATTGGAAGAAGGTTTGTCAGTATCAGTCATTGAATTCAAGGTCGCCATCAAGTTTATCGGCAAGCAGGGTCAAAACATCTGTTGCCACATCGTTAACCGACATTATAACGCCTTGATCACGTAATTGTGTGACCTCGAGCCCCTGGTAGCCACAAGGGTTAATCTGCCGAAACGGCGCCAGGTCCATATCGATATTGAAAGACAGGCCGTGATAGCTATTACCTTTGCGAATTTTCAGTCCAAGAGCCGCAATCTTTTTTCCATCCACATAAACGCCGGGTGCGTTGCGATCAGCATTGGCTTTTATGTCGTGAGTTGCCAGAAAATCAATCACCGAATTTTCTAGCATTTCGACCAGGGAGCGTACGCCAATATTGAAATTATGCAGGTTGAGTAGTGTATAGAGAACCAATTGCCCTGGTCCATGATAGGTCACCTGTCCGCCGCGGTCAGTTTGTACCAGCGGGATCTCACCCTGGTTTAAGACATGTTCAGGTTTGCCAGCCTGCCCCAATGTAAACACGGCGGGGTGTTCCACTATCCAGATTTCTGATGGTGTTTCCTGATGACGTTGGTGGGTGAATTGCTGCATTTTTTGCCACACAGGTTGATAGGGCTGAAGTCCGAGATTTTTCACCCGTATGCGGCGTTTCATTTCAGGCAATCTGTTTTTTATGGTGCTCAACCAGCGCCAGTATGTGTTCTTTTTCCGACTTGATGGATTCGGCATCCAGTTGGGCAAACTCGGGCAGGGTTAACTGCTGTTGAATGGTTGCGCACAGTAACGCAAACAACATGTGTGCACCATTGACATGTTCTGCTTCATCGTTCGAGATTTTTTTCTGGGCGCCTTCGCCCAGGTTCAGTACTTCCTGGAAATTGTAGCGATCCAGTAGTGCGGATTCCTCAACCAGATCATGCAGTTCCCGGGAGCAGTCATTAATAAAGCCAGGTTGAATTTTTTCATAATCGATTGCGGTCTTGTAGCAGCGGTTGACGAAAACAGGCACTTTTGAAACATGGCTGTCCTGCCAGGCTTTGTGCAAATCGGTAAAAGAGAAAGTAGTTTCCTGGTCAGAAGACATGATTGCGAACTTAAAGACTCATGGTAACGCGCTCATGTGCAGTCAGTTCCATATAGATGGAGTCCAGTTGCATTTTGCTGGTCGCTTCGAAGGTTACGGTGACTGATAGCCATTTGCCATTTTTGCTGGGGCGAGTGGTAGAGCTGCCTTCGCCCAGTTCAGGGCAGTGACGACGCACGATCTGCACCACGACTTCATGAAAATCGGGTTCATTAAGCCCCATGGCCTTGACAGAAAATTCACAGGGAAATTCCAGTAATGTTTCATTATTTGCGTCACTTGCATCCACGCTAGCTTGTCTCCTATTCGAGCATCATCATGACATTATCCATCATACGGCTGAAAAAGCCGCCTTCGGCCACGCTCTGCAAGGCAACCAGTGGCTGGCGGATAAGTTCATTGCCGGATAACTGCACGATGACTTCACCCAGTTTCTGGCCCTTGGTAATGGGGGCGGTGATCTGTGAATTCAACTGTATTGCGGCATCCAGGTTTTTGTACTGGTTGCGAGGAATAGTGATGAAAAGATCTTCATTGATGCCGACGGGCAGTTGAGAAGTTGAACCTTTCCATACCTTGGCGGAACTAAGCG
>JABDQZ010000344.1 GCA_013041975.1 Gammaproteobacteria bacterium | reverse complement strand
CATTTGGCCCGATATCAGTATATAAAACATGATTTTCTTCCGCGTGCGTCAGTCCAATATTAGCCTCCATTTGAATTTCATTATGGACATAGGCATTACTCAGATTAATGGATCCAAATAGTCTGTCGGCATCATAGCTGGCAAATAACCTGTTGCCATCAGCTCGAAGGCGGTTCTGGCTATGATCAAGCCATGAATAACCCAATGACATATCAAATGTGAGACTATCTGTCAGCACTACCCCGTAGTATGGAGCGATGGTAAAACCATCCTCGCTATCGCTACCACCGTTGTAGAATGTCGTGGTTGACAGGTCTTCATATCCGAAGGCGACACCAAGTACACTTTTAGCGCCGATCATTCTGTCAACGCCAACGAGCAAACCTGTCCGTTCGGCTTCATATGATCCGATAACGAACGTACTTTCAAATTCACTGTAGGATGCGTTGGCCCAGATATTATAGTTGCCCGTCAAGGAACCCGCTGCCAGGCCGCTGGTGCTATAATTAAATGCAGCCTCATCCTCATCTTTTGAGGAGAACTGGGTTTTGATACTGGGTATAGCAACACGAACAGCATCAAAGCCGGTGACAGCTCCAGATACGCCATCGTAACAGTTGCTCAGGTTTTCTTCCGTGCAGGGGTTTTCTTTTGTTCCTGCTGCCAGGGCATCAAGTCCCACCAGTAACATAGCACTTGCCAGAGACGCTCTTAAGAAAAAATCAGTATTCATGATAGGTTTGGTCTCCCTGTTAAATGTCATTTTTTATATATTTTTTATTTTTATCGATATTAGCAGATTGATTTCATATAGCTAGACAAGCGCTTTAATTGATATTGCCAACGCAAAGAGTGATATCATTTATAGCCATGATCATGTTGTCGATAAAGTGAGCGAGTATCTTGCAACCTATGAGTAATACAGAGGGTTCCGAAAAGGTAATAGCAGGTATTTCAGATGAAAACTGGCAGGCAGTAAAGGTGCTGGTCGTTGATGATGATGACCGTGTACAGGAACAGTTCAAAATGTATTTTACTGACCTGGGTATAGATAACTATCAGTTTGAATGCTCGGCAGCGGCAGCAATGAGTAACATGGTCCAGCAACAGCATTCCTATGATCTGGTGGTGACAGACCTGAATATGCCAAATGTCGATGGTATTACCTTCATGCGTTTTCTGTCCAAGATTGAATACAGTGGCGCGCTGATGATTATCAGTGGTGAAGACAGACGTTTGTTGAACTCTGTTGTACAGCTGGGTAATGCCCATAATCTGAATATTATCGGAGCCATGCAAAAGCCGTTTGACCGAACTGAGCTCAGGCAAATGTTTGGGAAAATGCAGTTGTCAGCCGATAAGCTTGCGTTCGTTTCCGCAGATCAGTCTTTAACTGAAGACGAAATCCAGCAGGGCCTTTCCCGTGGAAATCCGGAATTATATTTTCAGCCCAAGGTTGCTGTTAAGACTATGTCTGTGCCTTCTTTTGAAGCATTGGCAAGGTGGCGGGCTGAAGATGGAAAAATACTGGGGCCACATTTATTTATTCCTGTTGCAGAGCAGTCAGCGTTGATCAATGATCTGACTGATCAGGTTTTTATCAAGTCTGTTGAGCAGGTTGCCCAATGGCATGGGCAGGGCTTTATGTTTGCAGTGGCAGTAAACTTTTCCATGAACTCTCTGGAAAGAATCAGCTTGCCGGATACATTATTGGCTATTTGCAGCGACTATAAAGTATCTCCGGAGAATATCACCATTGAAATTACGGAAACCTGTATCATGAATCAGGAAGCTGTAGCCCTGGATGTGATTACGCGTCTGCACCTGAAAGGTTTCAGGTTGTCCATCGATGATTTTGGAACGGGCTATTCTTCTATCGAAAAGCTAAATAGGCTACCTTTCTCGGAAATCAAGATTGATCGTGCTTTTGTTGATGGGGCCGCCAACAGCTACTCTTCCCGGGCCATACTCGAATCGAGTATCGCTATGGGTAAGAAAATGGGCATCTCCATCGTTTCAGAAGGCGTAGAAACTGAACAGGATTTTGAGTTGCTCAAGGAACTGGGTGCTGACTATGTTCAGGGGGCTCTCTTTTCAAACCCCATACCGGCTGATTCCGTGCTGCAATGGGTAGAAAACTGGAATAAATCGTCACACTAAGCTCGATTTAAATTCTCTGGCTCAAGAGAAAGTTAAATTAGCCGATAATCTCTTTATGTCTAGGCCGGAAATCAAAAGGGATTCCACCCGATATTTACTTATCGGTTATCTGATGCTGTCAGTATTGTTTGCTGCTCTATGGTTACTCGATACTTTTCAACTGGATTCCCAGCGAGTATTAATTGATTCTACCGATATGGCAGCAAAAAAAATGCGTTTAAGTGCAGACCTGATTGAAGTCGCACGCAGCCGAACCCGGCTTTCTCATGAAATGGTTTCTGAGCAGGATATATTTGCTAGAGATGATATTTATCAGCGCATTGAAAGTCTGGCTGTTGAGTTTACCCGTCTGCATCAGGAACTTGAAAAGCTTCCACTCAAGGAAAATGAAAAAAATATTCTGGCGGGTCAGAGCAAATTATACCCGGAAATTATCAACCGCCTGGAAGAGTTGTCACAACTGGGTTTTGAAGAAACCGATGAAGCTAATATTGTGGCTAGAAACCTGATTATTCATGAAATTGTTCCTCGCCAGGAAAAAGTGGTCGATGGTTTTCTAAAAATCATGCGCGATATCCAATCAAACATCAGTGCATCGGCACAGACCTCGTCAGTTCAACATGCCAGTAATGTAGCCTATCGTTATACGTTGCTGGTAATTATCGTGATCGGCTCACTTGTCGTGCTGGTATGGGTGGCGCGCCTTATGTCGAATATTGAAGTCACCTTGCAAACACAATCCTTGACGGATGGATTGACTGGTCTTTCAAACAGGCGTTGTTTTGACTATATGTTGACGCATATATGGCAACGTAGTTTGCGCAATAAACAATCGATGTCGCTATTGCTGATTGATATTGACTACTTTAAAAACTATAACGATTTTTATGGACATCAGGAGGGAGACTGGTGTCTGAAAGAGGTCGCCAATATTATCAAACAGGTAGCATATCGAAAAAGCGATGTGGCTGCCCGTTATGGCGGTGAAGAGTTCGCTATTATTCTTTCGGATACCGATGTTACTGGTGCCCAGGTCGTGGCAGACAAGTTGCAGGCTGAACTTCGCGGGAGAAAAATTCCTCATTTACAGTCAGGAGTTGCCAGCTTTGTCACGATCAGTATTGGTATAGCGGCGGTAAAACCAAGCTTTGACCTGAATGAGGAGGCATTGCCAAAGGCAGCAGATGGCGCTTTATATCAATCAAAAGAGACAGGTCGAAACAAGGCATCAATTGCATCCGGTTTGATCTGACGATGATTCAAAATTTGCCTCCTCTGTAATCAGCAAATGCCTGATCTATTTCTTCACGACTGTTCATTACAAATGGGCCGCCACGTTCGACAGGCTCATTTAAGGGCTTGCCGGCAATCATTATAAAACGAACATCCTGGTCCATTGAGCTTACGATGAGTTCTTCACCAGGATTCAAAACAGCGAGTTGATCGCGATCGAGCCTGGTGCCGTTATCACCTACGGTAAGTGGTCCCTTAATGATATAGATGAATGCGTTGTATTCAGGATTTAGGGGCTCCACAAATGTCCTGCCACGGGGTAACTTGACATCCAGATACAATGGATCCGTCAGTGGTTGGTTCACCGGTCCCTGAGTGCCTGTTGAAGTAGTGCCCGTGATAACGCTGACTTCAACATTGCCTTCGCGTCTTTCCACTGGAAGCTGTTCACTTGAAAATTCCTGGTAAGTCGGTTCTGTCATTTTGTGCTTAGCGGGAAGATTGACCCATAATTGAAAGCCTTCCAGCAGACCATGTTGCTGTTCAGGCATTTCTGAATGGACAATACCCTTGCCTGCTGTCATCCACTGTATGCCCCCAGATTCTATAACGCCTTCATGTCCGGCATTATCTTTATGGCGCATACGGCCTTCAAGTAAATAAGTGACTGTTTCAAATCCGCGATGCGGATGAGGAGGGAAACCTGCAATATAATCATCCGGCTTATCCGAGCGAAACACATCCAGTAGTAAAAACGGATCAAGCATTGGTAATGCAGGTTGTCCGATAACCCGGCTTAATTCGACACCGGCACCGTCCGTGGCGGGCATTCCTCTAATTATCTGTGAGATCGTTGTCATTATGGTATTCCGTAAAAGTTTAGTGATATATTCAGTATATAATTGCTTTAAATAAGATAAATAGTTATAAATAGAATTGTTTGTTTCTAATATCACAACAATATGGATAAGTTTGCTGCACTTAAGGCGTTTACAGCCGTGATCGAAACGGGCAGTTTTCAGTCTGCCGCGGAACGTCTGGGTATTACAAAATCTGTTATCAGTCGACGTGTCAGTCAATTCGAACAGTCCTTGCAATGTCGATTATTACATCGCACCACACGACGGCTTTCGCTGACAGACGAGGGACGGCAGTTTTATCAGCGGGCCGTGCAAATCCTGTCAGATCTGGAAGATGCAGAACTGGAAACGACGCACAAAAGTATGGACGTCAGAGGGCGGTTAAAGCTGGCTGCTCCTCTTTCATTCGGCCTACTGCATCTATCCGAGACGATTAATCAGTTTCTAATTCAGCATCCGGCTATTGAACTGGAACTGGATCTCAATGATCGAAACATAAACCTGGTTGAAGACGGTTTTGATATGGCAGTCAGGATCGGGCCACTGGAAGATTCCACACTGGTTGCCAAGCGCATTGGCAGTTCACGCAGTATTACCTGTGCCAGTAAAGCTTACCTGGAAGAATTTGGTTGCCCTGAGACTCCTGAAGAGCTAGAGCAACATATCGGTTTGCAATATGCCAATATCAGCTATGCTGATCAGTGGCACTATAAGGACAAGGCCGGCAATGATCGACAAGGGAAACCTCAATTAAGGATCAGGTCAAATAATGGTGAGGCTTTGGCCAGGTCGGCTGCATCGGGCCTTGGTATCGTTGCTGGTCCGAGCTTTATTCTCGGTGAATTTTTAAGGACAGGTGAACTCATAACTATACTGGAAAATTTTGAAAGACCCGTATTGGGTATTTATGCACTCTATCCGCCTGGGCGACTTATCCCTGCGCGGGTAAAGGTATTAACGCAGTTTCTTACTACGCGTTTTGGCGACAAACCGTATTGGGATAAGGGATCAGCTAGCCCTTTGCCTGACTAAAACAGGCACTGTTCTGCCGGCCTGATTGAAAATAACCCGGGCTACACTTTTGAGTGATCAATGCTTTTCCAGCAGATCAACTCTTGTAGGGTTCATGAATACCTTGCTGCCATCGGAATCTGGAAATTCCTGAAATTTGTTTTTGATTTTCTGGTAAAGCTCGTCATCAATGGCGAAATCTGAATGGGTGACATTGAGAATACGTTCTTCGAAATCGGAAAAATCAGCAAAAACACTTTTACTCAGGAAGTGTGTTTCACTAACAAATTTGAATTGACCGCTTTCAACGGCTTGAACCGTTGCATCAAAGGCTAATTGTCTGACTTTTTCCTCATCGTTAAACAGTCGCAGAATTTCGTTAAAGTCGCCATCAAAGACAGGTTCTGAAATATAGATGCGGCCACCAGGCTTGAGGATACGACGTACTTCAGCAAAACCTTTCTGTAAAAAATATCCGGGTACATGATGCAAAGACTTAAGCATGATAACGGCATCAATGGAGCTATCTTCGGCATTAATAGTTTCCATGCCTGCCAGTTGAAAGCTGACATTGTGAAGATCGTTTATGGCAAGGTTTTTATTGTGTTGTGTTTCATCGACTTCGGCTGCAATGATATTTGCCGTTGGCCAGGCTTGAGCTAGTTTGCGAGTGACAAATGCAGTGCCACAACCGAGCTCAACAATATTGGCATAGTTGAAATTAATCAGTTCCGGCAGCAGGGTTTGATCGGAATTTTCCGGAAGTTTTCCGCTGAGCTTGAGTTTCATTGCAGGCATGGTTGTCCTTTGTGCGTTACGAGCTTGCTGTTTGAATGCCAGTATCAAGTTTGGCCCACTGATTCTGGGTAATTAAAAGAGTGATGAGTTTAATATATTCAGTACCTTTGGCTGAATATTTTTCTAACCCCTGGGCAAGCTCTATGCCTGAAATTTCACTGCTGCCGTCGCGCAGGGAGGAACGAATCTTTCTTAGTTCCCGGTAGGCGGGATGTGTATTCAACAGTTTCATGTAATACCTGACTGATTCGGCCGGTGAAGAAAACCTTCTTACATAATGCTTTTTATCTGCGGCCCGTTTTCTTGGTTTCAGTCCCTTGTCTGCTTCATAGGTCCAGATACCGAAATAATTATTGGCTTCTTTTGCAAATCGCGAAGTGCCCCAGCCAGTTTCATTAGCCGCCTGGGCCAAAGTCAGTGAGGCAGGAATGATATCCACTCGTTTGAGGAGCTGATTAATCAAAACCGCTGTTGGTGTGACGCCGGATTCAATTTTATAGGCTTTGCAAAGCTCGTTTAGTTTTTTGTTGTCACGGTGTGAAAGCTCACCATGGGTTTTCATTTTTGAGGATATTTCTTTGAGCCATTGGCGATCAGCCAATACTTTTTTGTTTTCTGTGTCGATATGAGGCAGTAGAAGTTCAATAAACTTCTGTTTTTTAACTGAGCTACTGAAATGGCTTTCAGTTTTTAGCTTTTTGTTTGGATTCTTTGGTTGAGCTGTGACTCTTGGGATAACAGCAGGCACTTTTTTAACGGGCTTCGGTGAAGTCGTTGTTGTGACGGGTGTTCGCTGTTGTTTCGCGTACGTCCTGAAAGTTGGATAATACGGATTGCCATAAATTACTGGTGGAGGTGGATAATGGTATTGTGGTGGATAAGCATAACCATAGGATGGCGGATAGTAACCATAACCCTGGGCAAGCGTAGTGTTGCTCATTATCAGAAATAGCATGAATGAAAAAAGGCTGTGTTTGTTGATGGTCTTCATGATTGCAAGCCTTGTCAATATTCCCGGTACCAGCTGCCATCAGCTTTTGTCTTTATCCAGTTATGGCTATACCAGTAATAGCTGCCCTTCTTTCCTGTTGGCATGGTGCAGTTGGTGCGGCTTCTGCCAGCAGGGAGATCGAATTCGGGGATAACCCGGACTGTTACATCGTCAAGCCAGTCAGTGGATACCTTTGTACTGCCATTTACGAAACAATTGAGTAGACCGCGTGGGCTTTTCTCAATATCCATTTTCAAGGTCAGTGACGGGCGTTTTTCATTCTGTGACAATAAAGGGCTGGTCGGTGACGCAGAAACAACCGGCATTGCCCGGGTGTTCACCTTAGTGATGAAACCG
Organism: Gammaproteobacteria bacterium; assembly: GCA_013041975.1. GTDB lineage: Bacteria > Pseudomonadota > Gammaproteobacteria > Chromatiales > Chromatiaceae > JABDQZ01. The sequence continues at coordinate 4,463 of JABDQZ010000344.1, read as the reverse complement.
GAAAGTTTTGCATAGACACCGGCAATTGGAAAACGCGGCAGTGCGCTTAAGTCTGAATATTTTGAGATCGGCCCTGACTGTTGGCCGAAACTTGTCAGGCCAAGTGTGGAGACTATTTGCTGAACCTGTGGTGTGTATTCGCCATAGGGGTACGCGAACAATTCAGGTTTGATGCCGAGCTCTTTTGTGATACGTCTGTTGGCAGTAATGATGTTGGCTCTGACTCGTTGCTGCCATTGTTGGTCTGATTCCAGCTTTCGTTTGCGTATCAAATGGTCGTGACTATGACCATGATTTTCAAAACTGAAGCCATGTTGAGCCATTTCACGCATCTGCTGCCAGTTGAGGGTGTTGTGACGTTGTTCATCAACAGCTTCAGAATTAACGAAAACCGTCATCGGCCAGCCGCGCTTTTTAAGCATGGGAAAGGCCGTGCTATAAACAGATAGCCAGGCATCATCTACAGTGAGCGCAATACATTGCTCCGGTAGCGCAATATCAGCTTTGATCTTGCTGATAACTTCTCTTAACGGCAAAATGTTGAAGTTGTTTTGTTCCAGATAATTTAACTGCGCGGCAAACTGTTTCGGTGTTACGCTGGTGATGGCAGGTGTGCTGTTGCTGAAATGGTGATATTGCAAAATCACGCAATGATCGGCTGCATAGGCTGATGAGGCCATCAAAAGCATTATCGGCAGCAGACGTTTCAAATTTGTAAGCAGTTTCACTTTATTCACCAATGAAAAAGCCCATCAGGAATACACCAGATGGGCTTTTCAGGTTTTATATCCTGATCAGAATCTGATCAGGTAAATAAAACAGTCTTACTTGGCAGGAGCTACTGGAGCAGCAGGAGCCTGTGGAGCTACTGGAGCGTAGCCATAACCGTATGGCTGGCTGTACTGGTATCCGCGACCGTCAAAAGCACTGTTGTAGTAACCGTTGTAAGCACCATTGTAGTTGCCGTCCCAGTTAGACTTAGCGTTGCCTTTACCGCGACCTTTGAAAGTCATGGTGAATTCAGTGTCCATGTCGCCAGAACCTGAAGCGTCGCCTGAACCGTAACCGTCGCCGTAACCGTATCCATTACCGTCGAAACGACCGTCGCTGTTGTAAGAACTGTTGTCGTTGTCCCAGAAAGCAGAAGCCTGAGAAGTAGCAATAATAGCTGCAATAGCAATAACTTTTTTCATGATGATCTCCAAATTAAATCAATATTTAAAATTCTGTTTGTGAGTGCGCTGACTCAATGGTTAACTAGTATATAATTATTTACTTATTTAGCAAGTGCTAATTTAAGTTTTTTCTTATATTTGGAGAATTTAAATCTTTTTTTAATGAATTATCAATTAATGAGTAGAGAGAACTGCTCGGTTTCGGCCTGCTTCCTTGGCCTGATAAAGGGCTGTGTCGGCATCATGTAACAGTGCGGCACCGAGTCCGGCAAGTTTTTCGTGTTCATGGGCAAGTGTCTGGCTGATACCGATAGATATAGTAATAGTCAGTTGCAGTCCGTCGTCAGTTGTCACCGGGGTGCTATGTATCGCCTGACGTATGCGTTCGGCAAGCAGCAGGGCTTCTTCGCTACAGGTCTGGGGTAATAACAGGGTGAATTCTTCTCCACCGAAGCGAACGGGTATATCACTGCCCCGAAGTTGTGACAGAATACGCCTGGCAACTTCCTTCAAAACATAATCACCACTGGCATGACCGTGAGTATCGTTGACCTTTTTGAAAAAATCGATGTCCAGAAACAGGCAGCTGAGTGGCTGCTGATAACGGGATGCACGTGAAATTTCTTCATTCAGGCGGCGTTCAAGGTAAGCACGGTTGTAAAACCCGGTCAGGGCATCCGTAAGACCGCTTAATATAATAAGTTCACGGTTGATTGCATTTTCCAGGCAGACGCTGCCGATAGCGGCTAACCTTTGCAGAAAATCGGTAGCATGACTGCGGGTGAAGCGCTTGGAATCATTACTGCCCATGGCGATACAGCCTGTTAATTCATTTCTGAGCGTCAACGGCAAAATGGCTACGCTGCGACTTTCGGAAACATCAAACAATTTGCCATGTTTGCCGCTCATGCATGGCCCAAGCCAGGGCGTGTCTTCGTTTCTCAGGTTACAGCTGATATCCTGCAAGGAATTGACGAAGTTGACGTCAGTGAAACACTCTGCAGGTGTATTGCTATGTTGAAGCAGTTTCTGGATCTCAGACTCGGGGTCATAGAGTGTGAGCTTTATTTGATCAAGGTTGAAAGATAAACGCAGTCCTTCTGTGAGACTGACAAGTAACTCAGCGAGACTGTCACTGGCCAGTAAAGCCAGCTCGCGTTCCTGAAATTTTTTTAATAGGGCCTCGTTGTTGCTTGCCTCTTTTTTGAAAGCATAGAGCTGCTGTTTGAGGCTTCTGTTTTCGTGTTCGAGTTTTGAACTCATCCTGTTTGCCGGAAACTGCTGAAATCCTGATGTGTTAAGTATAAAACCCAGTGAAAATAAGTGAAGACCTGTTTCTCTTAAATGACAGGATTGAGAAACAATTCACACAACCACAATTAAAAGAAATTTTCGAAACGCCAGGCCTGGAAATTTGGCTGGGTTTTATAGGCCCCTGAAAGGATGTAATTCAATACATTTCTAAGACGAAAAAAGCGCACAACTGAATCAAGGCGGATAATCTCCCGGCCATTTTCGTCGAAAAACACCATGGAGGGTGCGTAAAAAATATTCAGCTTGTTGGCCCATTCACGCGCAGTGGTGCGTTCACCGTCAGGCGTGATCACCGGGGTATCCTGATACATGTTTAACTGGATGCTTTCAAACTGGTTGAACAATTTAGCAACGGCGCGATGTTTCAGTGGCTCGGTATGCAAAATATCGCAGGCGTGGCAATTTCCACGTTCGAAAAAAACCACCAGGGGTCTGTCGCCTTTGAAGCGGCTGCGGTCCAGATGGTAAGGAGGCTGGCTAAAAAAGTCCTCTTCAACCATGTCTTCTTTTTCAAAGCGCAGGGTCTGGTCTCCTCTAGCCAGGTACACTTTGAAACTTTCACGCTTGTAATGCTCTTCGGCCACATATTGTAATGCTGCCATGAACTGGTAGGGTGGATAGTAGCCTCGCAGTCGCATGACGACTTCACCGTTTTTGTCATAGAACAAAAGGGCAGGAGTAAAGGCTGTACCTTCCCGAATGGCGTATTCTCGCTGGGTCATGGTGATACCTTTGGTATCGGTGACTTCTTCAACGCTCCAGATATCGATAGGCACGAGGTCGAAATGTTTGCGGGTATAGGACTCAATCTCTTCCTGTCCGAAATTGATTTCCAGCAGCATCTCGCAGTAAGGACAGCGTTTCTGCCCGAAGTAGACTATTAAGCCTTTTTTGCCCTTGTCGACGCTTTCCTGGAGGTCTTCCTCGAGCTCCAGGAAACTTTCATTGAACCAGGATGGATAGGTAAGGGGTTCAGTTAGGGGAAAGTCGTCGAAAACCAGCGCTTCTTCATCCGGATTGGCAATCGCCAGTAACGGTAAAATCCACAACAGGAAGAGTAGCAGGGCGGTTGATTTGATAGTTGAAAACCTCATTGCGGATAATTCTAGTCTATTTCGGTCTGTGCCGCTAAGTCCCGGGCATAATAAAAAGCGGCTATGGAACGGGCCTCGGTGAAGTCATTACGACTGAGTAACTCCGGTAATTGCGAAAATGTCCATTCTGATACTTCCAGTGTTTCGGGTTCATCACCGCCGAGTGTCGATGGATACAGGTCTTCAGCAAGAATGATGTGCGTGGTGTGTCCAAGATAACCCGGAGCAATCGTCATGGAGTGAACGTGTGTCAGTTTGCGAGCGCCAAACCCGGTTTCTTCCTGCAGTTCACGATTGGCGGCATCAATCATTGATTCACCCGGGTCGATCTTGCCTTTTGGGAAAGCGAGTTCATATCGATCCGTGCCGGCGGCATATTCACTGATCATTAACACGGAATGATCTGAAGGTTTGGCAACGACAAGGACTGCACCATGCTCTGAACCCACAAGCCGCTCATACTGACGCTGTTCACCATTGCTGAACTCGATGTCCATGGCTTCAACCGAAAAGATACGGGTTTTGGCAATGCTGCTGCGCTTAACGACATTGGGCTTTTGCTTCATGTTCAGTTTTTGAAACTTATGCTTTGATCCGAAGTTTGATACTGTACCAAACAATGTAAAACCTTACACAGAAACATAGGAGAACATCTTGGGTTTGCAACTGGACTGGTCGGTCATTGACGATGTCATGCTGGATATGGACGGTACATTGCTGGACTTGCACTTTGACAGTCATTTCTGGCTCGAATACGTACCGCAGAAATTTGCCGAAGAGAATGACATGACCTATGAAAGTGCCAAACAAGAATTGCTCGGGCGCTACAGGGAAGTGGAAGGTACGCTGGAATGGTATTGCGTGGATCACTGGAGTCGCA
>JABDQZ010000342.1 GCA_013041975.1 Gammaproteobacteria bacterium | reverse complement strand
GGCTTCTTCTGCTTCCCGACTGCGCTCCTTGTTAACCTGTTGGTTCCAGAATGCCACCAGGCGCTCATGCATGGCTATCTGACGATCTGCCATTTGAAGTCTTGCTTTAAGTAGACCGCCACGAGCTTCATAACTGGCAAGTTCGTTTTGCAATGCCTGCCTTTCCATTTGTATGGTAGCAGTCCTTGCCAGATTCAAAGCCTTCAACGCCGACACCAGTGCTGGCGACTGGTTAGATGGAGGCGTGTCTTTTAGCATATCCTCAGCAGCATTAAGACGCATTCCAGCATCGGTCAACAGTTTTGGTAATTCAAGTCGGCGTGCAGCGCGTCGTAGCTTCTCGGCATCTAGCTGCGCTGCTGTATTCCTGGCTATATCAAGTTCGCTTTCAGCTTGTTCCAGCAATTGCTCCATATCGCTAAGCGTTACTCCGTCAGGCACAGCAAGAGCAACTTCGACCAATGGTTTATCCAAATCGACAGCAAGGTTTTTCAACATGGCGGGAGCCTGCTTACGGGCTGCAGAAAACTCATCCGCCTTGCTATGCCACTGTTCAGTCAATTCAACCTGTTCAATAGCTTGCTTCAAAGCCTGCTCGGCCATTGCGCGAACAGCATCGGTCAGATCAGCCGCAGTTTTTACCCGTTCCAATTCCTTGCGTAATTCAGCAATATCTGGTTCATTTACCTGGGCGGTTGCAGGAGACCCCGTCAACAGGACAATAAGAATCGAAACTGCCAGGTTTTTCCAAAGGTCCGCGGTACATAAAAATGCTAATTTCATCGAACAATTTCCTGTTCAGGCTAAACCTGTTTAGTGTTTTCAGCTAATCTGATGAGACTAAATGTGACTGACGATCTTGCATTATAAAGAGGTTAGGTTCACGCTGCTGGTATATTTATTGTGCCTATTTACAAAATCGAGGCTCACGAATCATGACGTTGACATATTATTTGAAAACCATTCCTCGTATATTCACCTGTCATCTGCGTGGGAAAATGAGGCTCATATTTTCGGGTCTCTTGCTGTGTATCATTACCGGGCAAAGTTATGCTGCCACAGAGACACTTCAGGTTGGCGTGCGAGAGATTCCTCCTTTCGTAATGAAACAGCCTGATGGCCGTTACACCGGTGTCAGCATTGAATTATGGCAACGCATAGCCAGTCAAATGAACCTGAATTATGAATATCACAGCAAAGACCTCGCTGGCCTGCTGGAGGGCCTCAAGAGCGGTGAACTCGATGTAGCCGTGGCAGCACTTACAGTTACTGCCGAGCGGGAACAGTATCTGGATTTCTCGCACCCATTTCACTCTTCCGGCCTGTCCATTGCGGTACCGCGCACACCATCTGGTGCATGGGCCACACTGCGGGCAGCTTTTTCCCTGGAGTTTGTTAGCGCCCTCGCTGTACTGGTTTTGCTGTTGATGACCGTGGGCGTGATTATCTGGCTGCTCGAACGCCGGGCCAATCCAGGTCAGTTTGGGGGCAAGCCTCATGAAGGTGTGGGTTCAGGATTCTGGTGGTCAGCGGTGACCATGACCACTGTAGGTTACGGTGATAAAGCGCCTGTAACTGCGGCAGGACGTTTTGTCGCTATCCTGTGGATGTTTTTCAGTGTCATCACGATATCCGGTTTCACAGCAACCATTGCCTCGGTTTTTACTGTACAGCAACTGAGCGGCCCGGTCAGCGGGCCCAATGACCTCAATCGGGTTATTGTAGGTACCTTACGCGGCTCTACTAGTGAAAAATATCTGCTCGACAATGGTATCCGGGCACAGTATTATGAAAGTATTAACTCTGCATTAAAGGCCCTGCCGAAACAACAGATTGGTGCCGTGGTCTATGATGAACCCATCATGCGTTATCTTGTCAATACAGCTGCCGGAGACTCCCTGGAGGTGCTGCCTGGCAGTTTCGTAAGACAGGATTATGCCTTTGGCCTTCCTTCCAGTAGCAAACTGAGAGAACCTTTGAACAGGGCACTGCTGGAAACACTCTCCGATCCCGCCTGGTCCGAGACACTGGAAAGCTATCTCGGAAAATGAACTAGATTTTTCACTGACAACCAGTGTCCAATTTAATGCCAATATATCTGGTAAAAGCTTGAAGTCAAAGATACAGTCAAAAGGCTATGTTATTAGAAGCAATGCCAGAACTTTGTATGTCGGTTGATACTGAAGCAGAGCCTTTCATTCTATCCTGAAATATTGATTTGTTTTGAGTGCATAAAAATAAAATGTGACGAAATGTCTTATTGCCAACTCTAAGGTAGTAAATCTATTTTTGGAGTCAGAATAAATGGATATTTCGTTAAATCTTTTTATAGTCATTTTGCTGTTGGCAGCCAATGCCTTTTTTGTTGCTGCAGAATTTGCCCTGGTCAAGGCACGTGGTTTTAGAATTGAATTACTGGCAGAAGCGGGCAATGCATCGGCCAAAATGACCGTTCATATACAGCATAACCTGGAGGCCTATCTTGCTGCCTGTCAACTGGGTATTACCATGGCTTCTCTTGGTCTTGGCTGGGTAGGTGAACCTGCAGTTGCTGCATTACTGGAACCTGTGCTGGTTATGGCGGGTCTGTCTGAGCAAATGATCCATACGGTTGCGTTTATTACCGGATTTCTGATTTTTTCATCATTGCATATAGTCATCGGCGAACAGGTACCAAAAACACTGGCGATTCGAAAGGCTGAGCCAATGTCTCTGGTGGTTGCATATCCGTTGCATTGGGCTTTTATTGCTGTTTATCCATTGAACTGGTTACTGAACAAGGCTTCTGGTCTGATTCTTAAAGCGCTGCACGTTGCGGAAGTGGGTCATGCCGAAGTGTTAAGTGGAGAGGAAATCAAGGGTTTGGTGGCGACTTCACGTGAGCATGGTGAGATTGGTCATGACAAGGCGGATATGCTGCATAACCTGTTCGAGTTTGATCAGCGCCAGGTTGGTCGTGTGATGATTCCTGTCAGTTCGATGAACTCGCTGGATGTGTCTGCTGATCCGGCTTTGAATTTAAAAATCATCCGGGAAACAGGACATTCGCGCTTTCCTCTGATAGATGGTGATAAAGACAATGCTATCAAGGGTATTGTTCTGGTCAAGGATATTCACGCGGCTTTGCTGGATGGAAAAAAAGATCCCTGGTCTGATCTGATGGTATTTTGTCGAGAACCGTTAGTTGTGCCAGAGTCTCAGCGCGTTTCAGAGTTGTTTGATTTGATGCGTATTCATCGTGCTCACATGGCATTTGTAGTTGATGAGTATGGTGTTATGGCAGGCATTGTCACACTGGAAGACTTGCTTGAAGAAATTGTAGGTGAAATCCATGACGAAACGGATGATGAGGAATCATTCATTGGTATTCAGATTTTAACTGACCAGAGCTGGGAGGCAGATGGGCTGGTTTCATTGGCAGATTTCGAGCGGATCACTGGCTATCCTGTATCTGATAATCTAGATGCCAATACCCTGTCAGGTTTGTTTATGCAGCATTTGTCACGCATGCCAGAAAGTGGTGACCAGTTTGAGGATGGTTTGTATCTGTTTACGGTTTTGACGATTGAACAACGCCGTGTTGGCAGAGTGAATATTGTCAAGAGAGAAGAAATGGAAATAATTGATGAGGAATCTTCAGATCTTTAAACCCTGCTTGAGAAAAAAGAAATGGAAACTGTAGTTGACTCTTTAGGTGTGCAAATGATTGAGCGGGTTCTTATGGACCTGTCTCTTGGTAATCATGAATTGTTGCGTGATGCGTTGCTGGAACTGCACCCTGCGGAACAGGCTTATATCCTGGAATCATTGCCGCCTGAAAAACGCAGTCAGCTTTGGGCGTTGGTTGCGCCCGAATCTCATGGTGAAGTTCTTAGTCATATCCACGAAGAGGCACGTGCCGGAATAATTGATGAGATGCCTGCTGAGCAGATTGTCGCTGCAGCCGGAGAAATGGATGTTGAAGACCTGGTCGAAGTGCTTGAGGAATTACCGGAAGATATCACTAGTACCATCATTGATGAACTCGAACAGGACTATCTTCAACGCCTGGAAATGGTGCAGAGTTTTGATGAAGGCACCGTAGGTCGATTGATGAGTCACGATGTCGTCAGTGTGCGTTCTGATGTAAATCTTGGCGTTGTATTTCGCTGGCTCAGGCGACACAGCAGCTTGCCTATCCAGACCGACGCTTTAATGGTGGTCGATGATGATGGTCGGTACCAAGGTAAACTGGATGTTTCTACATTGTTAACTTCACAAGATGATGTGATGGTCGCCGATATCATGAGGCCGGATGTTGATATGGTACAGGGTAATGCCAGTGAGCATGACCTGTTAGCCATGTTTGAGCGTAGGGATTTGATCTCGGTTGCTGTTGTCAACGAAGCTTATGAATTAATAGGCCGTATTGGTGTTGACGATGTGCTTAATCTGATGCGTGACGAAGCAGAAAGAACGTTGTTAAAAACTGCTGGCCTTGATGAAGAGGAGGACCTTTTTGCAGCTGCGCTACCCAGTGCAAAAAGACGCGGACTTTGGCTCGGAATTAACCTTGTAACAGTTTTTATGGCAGCCTGGGTCATTGGTCAGTTTGAAGAAGTGTTGGACAAATTTGTGGCGCTGGCCGTTTTAATGCCTGTTGTTGCCAGTATGGGGGGGATTGCCGGAAGCCAGACCTTGACGCTGATGATAAGAGGAATGGCACTTGACCAGATAGCCAAGTCGAATGTTCGCTGGCTGATGATAAAAGAAGTCAGTGTCGGTGCGCTTAATGGTATCGTGTGGTCAGTTGTCGTTTCTGTCGTTGCTTATTTATGGTTTAGTGATCTGGGTATAGCGATCATTATTGGGGTTGCCCTGATTTTGAATTTGTTGGCGGCATCCGTGTCAGGCATTACTATCCCTTTAGTGCTCAAGCGGGTAGGTGTTGATCCGGCTTTGTCAGGAGCAGTGGTTCTGACAACGGTAACTGATATTATCGGCTTTATGAGTTTTCTTGGTCTGGCCAGCCTGTTCTTATTGTAAGTGAGGATAATCGATGGAAAAAGTAGCTTCGCAAAGTGACTTGTTAAGTCTGTTAATGCAATTCATTGAACAGGCTAAAGTGTTGTTCATTGATCCCGCCTTCTGGATCCAGTTTTTGATTATCGGCGTTGTGTTTGCAATTTCGCGATGGTTGTTACGCCCGGTTTTATTACGTGGGCTTAAAGGGTTGTCCAAACGAACAGCACGTGTCACAAGTTTTGTTCGGGTTTGGGAAGCATTGGAAGATACGATAACTCCATTGGGATGGCTGATGCTTCAATGGGTCGCAATTAAGCTGTCTTCACATTTTAAGTATGACAGCGTCGTTCTGATAACGGTTGCCAGTTTGCTGACAGCCTGGTTGCTGATACGCCTGGCGTCCATGCTGGTCAGCAATCTGGCTTTACAGCGATTTATTGCCTGGGCAGCCTGGACGGTTGCTGCTCTTAATATTTTTGGTTGGCTCACGCCGGTTATGTCGATACTGGATAGCTGGGCCTTTACGATCGGAACTGTCAGGATTTCACCGTTGACAGCCATCAAGGTTGCATTTTCGCTCTGGTTTGCGCTGTGGCTAGCCACGGGAGCTTCGTCTCTGATTGAGCGAAAAATGAATAAATGGCCTTCATCGAATGCTGCAACCCGCGTCCTGTTTACCAAGTTAACCCGCATTCTTTTTATCTCTGCGGCCATACTGTTGGCATTATCCAGTGTGGGCATTGATTTGACTGCTCTGGCAGTGTTCAGTGGTGCGCTGGGTGTCGGTCTGGGTTTTGGGTTACAAAAGATTTTTTCCAATCTGGTCAGTGGTGTCATCTTGCTGATGGATAGGTCTTTGAAGCCGGGAGATGTCATCGCGGTCAATAACACCTTTGGTTGGATCAATTACCTTGGAGCGCGTTATGCGTCTATCATTACACGTGACGGGACTGAGCACCTGATTCCGAATGAAGAGTTTATTACCCAGCGCGTGGAGAACTGGTCTTACAGTAACGATCTGGTGCGACTGAAAATACCGATAGGGATTTCCTATCATTCAGATCCGCGCAAGGCGATTGCACTTTGTGTCGAAGCAGCCGGGAAGGTAGTAAGGGTTAAAGACGATCCTGAACCCAAGTGTCAGATGATGGGCTTTGGAGATAGTTCAGTTAATCTGGAGCTGCGTATCTGGATTTCAGATCCGCCAAATGGCCGGGCCAACGTGTGCAGCGAGGTGTTGCTGGAAGTGTGGGACAAATTTCATCAGAACGGTATTGAAATTCCGTTTCCTCAACGCGATTTGCATGTGAAGTCAGTGCTGGGTGAAAAGGACCTGGCAAATATTCAGCAGGCATTCTCAAGTTAGCCATCAATTAGTCCGTAACAGAAGGATATCCATATGAAAAACTCTGAAATCTTATTGAACTTACTGATCGTGTCGCCCGGGCAGGTAACGACAGGTGGTGAAGAATTACTTGAACAATGGAAGTCCGGGATAGATGGTTTTCTATGGCTTGATATTGAAGGGCCAACCTCTGACAAGGCAGCCAGCCTGTTAAATAATCAGTTCGATTTTGATCCTGCTGATGTTGATGCAGCCTTGCAGGACCGTCATCCACCACGGTTTGATGGATATGACGAGCAGTTCTTTATTTTGTTAAAAATGCTCGATTCTGATTCTCATAGCCTGGATTTTTCGACTCAGCAAATGGCTGTTTTTGTCGGTGAAAACTATATTGTGACCCGACATACCCGTGAATCAAATTACCTCGATGCACTTAGAAAGCGCCTGATGCAGGCCAATGTTCAAATTGACACTCCCTATGAATTATCTGCTTTGCTGGCAAACCGCATGGTGACACGCTATGGCAACATTTTGCTGGAGCTGGAGCAGAGGCTTGATGTGCTGGAGGATGAGTTACTTGAGAGTCCAAGTGACAGGATACTGCAGGAACTGCTGGGTTATAACACAGCGTTGCGCAAGATGCGCCGTATTATGAATTATCATTTGTCCGTGCTTAATAGCCTATACCGATATGTTCGAAAGCAGGGGATAACGGCTATTGAAAGTCAGTGCGAACAAATTTCAGAAGAGGCCGAGCGTTTTAATAGCCTCGCCGAACTTTATCAGAATGTCATCACTGATTTGATCGAAGGATATATCAGTTTGAACTCTCATCAACTGAACCAGGTCATGCGCGTGCTTACGGTCGTGACCGTGTTATTCCTGCCATTGGGTTTGCTGGTCGGTGTTTATGGAATGAATTTTGAGAATATGCCGGAATTGAAAAGCCAGAACGGCTATTATTTCTTGCTGGGTTTTATGGGCTTTATCGTTTCTACGCTTATCTTCTTTTTTCATAGAAAACGCTGGTTATAAAATGTGTTTTCTTTTGTTCTTTGGGAAAAAGCTCAGTGCCTGTACGATGATTGCCGTGCGATCGCTGCGTACAGGGTAGACGGCATGTGGATAACGTTCGAATACGGGTGCTTCCTTGATCCGGAACAATTTTTTTCTACGTAACGCAGAACTTACCAAGGCCATGGGTAAGTATGCGCAGCCGCCCAGTGTCTTGATATATTCGAATGCCAATCGGGCCGTTGCTATCCGTGTCATGGGTTCAGGCATGTCAGGAAATGCCCGTTGAAGCTCAAGTGCATGAGCCAACCCCCAGTCAATCATAATGAAATCATCGTCTATTGCTTCTGTGGCAGACTGCCCCGGCTTATTGGAAACCAGGGTAAGACGAAGTGGAGAGATTGCATGTGTTTGTAAGTTATCCAACTGAGGTGGGTCGAGCATGAAAGCCAGATCAACAATGCCTTCGTTTAGCTGCCGAATAATGGAGTCTGGTGTCAGTGAGTGGGTTGTGATGGCCATGTCCTGTTGTGCACTTCGCAGATCAATGAGCCATCTCTGCAGAAAAATATCCCATAGTCTTGGGCTGCTGCTGACTGAAAGCTGGTGTCTGGCTCCGCCAGCGGTGACTTCCTGTCTTGCTTTGCGCCAGTCGGCCAGCATTTTTTCGGCATGGCGTTTCAGTCGATGGCCTTCCGGGGTCAATTTTACTTCACGTTTGGTTCTTTCGAATAATTGTATATCAAGGTGGTTTTCCAGTTGCTTGATACGGGCGCTGACAGCGGCCTGCGTCAGGTGTAATACTTCGGCGGCCTGGCCAAAATGACGTAATCGATTCACTTCAAGAAAGGTTCTGAGTAGCTCAATATCCATGATTAACAAATATTATTATTTAAAGTAACAAAAATAATTAGTTTTATTTGTTAATGCAAGTTCCGTAATGTGGCTGTTTTTAACCAAAGCAGTACTGCATTCATGAAGAAATCACCAAGAAGGAACCTGAAACACTACTCAGATGAGCAGTTGTTAGCCATGGTTTCTGGCCGGGTTGCTGGATGGCAGTCTGCCTTTTCTGAAATATCTGGCAGGCATCACGGCTATCTGTACCGACGTTGTCTGCAAAGACTCGGGCAGGCCGCCGATGTGGAAGATGTTATTCAGGAGGTTAATTTCAGCGTTTACCGTTATGCAGCGACATTCCGGCAGGAATCAACCTTTAAAACCTGGTTAACCCGTATTGCAGATAATCAGTGCAACAGTTATTCGCGCAGGCAGGAAAAATATTATGTTGTTGAACACCTTAGCGACCTGATCGTGTTGTATGAATACAGCGTGTGTAGGGTGACTCACGATATAGGGAGTATTGAATTAAAAGATGATATTGCCAGTCTGATGGCAGTGTTATCGCTATCCCAGAAAGAAATACTGTTTTTGAGGTATTGGGAGGAACTATCAGTTCAGGAGATTTCACAAATCCTTGGAATAGGTTTAAGCGCTGTAAAAATGCGTATTAAACGTGCAATTGCTTGTTGCACGGAGCATTATTTAAATAATGACTTGAAAGTTGCATGAGCTGAGAGTGTAAGAAGATGACTGACAGTTTCCAATGTCATTGTTATTTGTAGGCTATTTTTCTGTTCAAGGAGCAAAATCCAGTAATTGATAGCCTCAAGTTTAAGTGCTTCAAAGCCAATAGAAGCCAGATAAAAATAAATTACATATGAAAGGTGAGAGGTAAATTATGAGATTAGCAATTCTATCAAGGTCACTCAAAGCGTACAGCACACGTAGACTAAAAGAAGCCGCTTTAGACAGAGGTATGGATGTTAAGGTGTTGGATACATTGAAGTTTGCCATCGATCTGAAACGAGGTGCACCTGACCTGTACTTTCGTCAAAAACAACTCCGTTCTTATGACGCGGTTTTGCCCAGGATCGGTGCCTCCATCACATATTATGGTACTGCTGTGGTCAGGCAGTTTCAGGAAATGGATGTCTTTTGTGCCAATACCGCTCATGGCATAGCAAACTCACGAGATAAATTACGGAGTTTGCAAATACTAGCCAGACACCATATTGGTATACCTGAAACTACTTTCGTTCGTGACAAGAAAGATGTATTGCCTGCAATTGAAAGGGTTGGTGGTGCACCGGTTATCATCAAACTGATTGAGGGAACCCAGGGTATCGGCGTGCTGCTTGCGGAAACGGTGAAAACCGCGGAGTCCATTATTGAGTTGCTGCAAAGTCAAAAGCAAAACATTCTGATTCAAAAGTTTGTTGCTGAAAGCCGAGGTAAAGATATTCGTGCGTTTGTCGTGGGTGACAGAGTGGTTGCATCGATGAGACGCGTCGCGCAAGGTCAGGAGTTTCGCAGCAATGTTCATCGAGGTGGTATAGCAGAACCCGTTGATCTCCCGGAAGACTATGTAGAAGCGGCTATCCGCGCAACGCAGATCATGGGATTGAGAGTTGCTGGTGTTGATATGCTGGAAAGTGCCACTGGACCTCAAATAATGGAAATCAATTCCTCACCTGGCCTGGAAGGCATTGAAACCTGTACACAGCTGGATGTGGCTGGAGCGATCATCGACTATATTGCAGCACAGGTTGATTTTCCTGAAATAGATGTACGACAGAGGCTCACCGTCAGCAAGGGGTATGGTGTCAGTGAAATATATGTTCCTGAAGGCTCGGAATATGTTGGCAAACAACTGTCAGACACTGATTTATCGGAGAAAGACCTTAATGTGCTCACGTTATATCGTGGCCATAAAGTCATACCAAATCCAAAGATGAGCCGGGTTCTGGAACCTGATGACAAATTATTGTGCTTTGGAAAGCTTGAAGCGATGAAAGGCATGATACCTGCTAAAACACGACGTCGACGTAGACCTGTAGTCCAGGATTTACCTGATACTCCAGTTACTCAAACGGAAACATCCGAAGATGGCTGATACACTGGGATGGAGGGAATGGGTATCCCTTCCTGAGTTAGGTATTGAC
>JABDQZ010000337.1 GCA_013041975.1 Gammaproteobacteria bacterium | reverse complement strand
TGCTCTACCTGGGCTGGGTGAGTGCTTCAGTGATGGTTTTTGCCGCTTTTTATTCAGGTGAGTTTCCTACATTGGGAGAGTTTTTCCGACACCTGATCATGACAGAACACATGGATTTCCTGATCGTCTATTTCAGTGTGGGTTCAATGTTCGGAGTGATTATTTTCTCTATCAGTATTATTTCGATACCGTTAATCAAGGATAAGCAAATGGATGCACTCTCTGCTACTGTTGCCAGCGTGCGTGCTGTGATTTTCAATCCGGGTCCAATGATAGTGTGGGCCGGGTTTATTGCTGTGCTGTCGATGTTTGGAATGGTGACATTACTGCTTGGTACACTCGTCGTTGGACCATTGCTTGGTCATGCGACCTGGCATGCTTTTCGGGATTTAACAGGTACAACACCTGAATCGATCTAGTCGGAGATAGACAAACCACTGTGATTTTGGTGTGTTTTCTGGAACAATTCGCATCATTTTTATTTTCCGGGGAATGTTATGCCACTGATCAAACCTTTTACCGGTCTTCGCCCTGCCGAAGGTCGTGCCGATGATGTTGTTGCGCCACCGTATGATGTGATGAATGCTGCTGAAGCTCGTGAGATGGTTGAAGGTCGTCCGTGGAGTTTTCTGCATATCTCCCGTCCGGAAGTGGACTTGCCAGTTGAGACCGATCCTTATTCTGGGGCAGTTTATGCCAAGGCGGCCGAAAATCTGCAAAACATGATCAGTGAAGGTGTGTTGGTGCGTGATCCTGCTGATAGTTACTACGTTTATCGTCTGACCATGGGTAGCCATGTACAGACTGGACTGGTGGCAGCGGCTTCGGTAGAGGCTTACGATGCTGATCGCATCAAAAAACATGAATTTACGCGTCCTGTCAAAGAGGACGATCGTGTTCGCCAGGTCGAGGCATTGAATGCCCAGACAGGTCCTGTTTTTCTGGTTTACAAGGCTAACCAGGTCGTCGATGAGTTGTTGAAAAGTGTCAGTTCAAATCCTGCTGATGTCGATGTCACGGCTAAAGACGGTGTGCGTCATGAAATCTGGGTGATGTCAGATACTGATCAGGTTTCTACACTGACGGATGCCTTTGATGCCATGGAAGCGATTTATGTAGCCGATGGCCATCACCGGTCTGCGGCCGGCTCACGTGTCGGCAATAGTCAGAAAGCTGCCAACGCCAGCCATACCGGTAATGAATCCTATAATTATTTCCTGAGTGTGATTTTCCCACACGACCAGATGCAGATTCTGGATTACAATCGTGTTGTCAAAGATCTCAATGGGCTCAGTAAAGGGGATTTTCTGGCTCAGGTAGCTGAGCGCTTTGATGTTCAAACAGCTGATACCCAGGTCAAACCTTCGCAGGAAGCTGAGTTCGGTATGTATCTGGATAAACAGTGGTACAAGCTGACATTGAAAGAAGACGTGCCATCCGATCCGGTTGCACGCCTGGATGTTAGTCTGCTGGCTGATAACCTGATTGAGCCAGTGCTTGGAATTTCTGATCCCAGGAGAGATACTCGTATTGATTTTGTCGGCGGTATTCGCGGTCTTGGTGAGTTGCAAAAACGTGTCGATTCCGGTGACTGGGTAGTGGCCTTCGCTCTCTATCCCACCACCATGGAAGCGCTAATGGCTGTCGCTGATGCCGGTGAAGTGATGCCACCAAAGTCTACCTGGTTTGAGCCGAAGCTGGCTGATGGTTTAGTTAGCCACGTTCTGGATTAAGACAATATCTCCTCTCCCTTTTGGGGAGAGGAGACTCTTCTTTTACAAACTCTCTACTTATGGTCAGCGTCACATCCGCCCTCCCCAAAGATAACCTCATCGATGAAAAAGGTATCGAGGTCTGGTTAAACTCCATCGCTGCTACCCGTGATGCTGATGAGATGGATTATCTGCGGGCTGCCTGCATGGAGGCATTGCATCTCTACAAGGACAGTGTGCGCTCAACGGGTGAACTCACCATTCTATCAGTATTGCATGTCGCCGATATTCTCAATCGCCTTCAACTCGATGTGGAGGCCCTCGCAGCTTCTTTGCTACACGAAGCGGTTGGCAGCATAGGATTTGATGCACGCCGTATCGAAGGTCTGTTTGGCAAACATCTGCTCGACATGATCAATAACATGGCGCGTATTGGTATGGTGGCATCAGGGCCAACGACCGAAATTAATGAATCACAGCATATTGAAAACCTGCGTCGTATGCTGCTGGGAATTGCCGGTGATGTGCGAGTTGTTTTGGTTGTTTTGGCTGAACGGGTGCATATCGCCCGTATGTTGAAGCATTGTGATGAAGCGACACGCAGGCGTGTTGCTGTCGAAACAAGAGATATCTATGCACCGCTTGCCAATCGCCTCGGTATCTGGCAACTCAAGTGGGAGTTGGAAGACCTTTCCCTGAGATATCTGGAGCCTGATCAATACATGGATCTGGCCAAACAGTTACAAGGCCGGCGTCATGATCGTGAAAAATATATCCATGATGTGATCAGTCTGTTGCACGAAAAATTTGCCGAGCAGGGTATTAAGGCTGATATTTCAGGTCGTCCAAAACACATTTACAGCATCTGGAAAAAGATGCAGCGCAAAAATGTGGATTTTAACCAGATATTCGATGTCCTGGCTGTGCGCGTCATGGTTAATACGGTGGCTCAATGCTATGAAGTGCTGGGTATAGTGCACGGTATCTGGAAACACATCCCCGGCGAATTCGATGATTACATCGCAACACCCAAGGCCAATGATTACCAGTCACTGCATACCGCGGTAATCGATTCTCAGGGCAAACCTCTGGAAATACAGGTACGCACCTACGATATGCATGATCATGCAGAACGCGGTGTTGCAGCCCACTGGCGCTACAAGGAAAACCGTGGACAGGATGCGGAACTGGAAAAGCGTATTGAATGGATGCGTCAATGGCTGGAAATGAAAGATGAAGGTCTTACAGAGGCTGAGTTTGTTGACGATACCCATGCCATTTTCGAGGCGGCACAAATCTATGTATTAACACCGCAGGGCAATGTCGTTGAACTGCCACAGGACTCAACGCCCATTGATTTTGCCTATGCCATTCACACTGATGTCGGACATCGTTGTCGTGGTGCCAAGGTTGACGGTCACATCGTGACGCTGAATACCAAGCTGCAAAGCGGTCATACTATCGAGATATTAACGGTCAAGCAGGGCGGCCCCAGTCGTGACTGGCTGAATATGCATCTTGGCTATTGTAAAACTTCAAGGGCAAGGTCGCGAATTCGTCAGTGGTTTAAACATCAGGATTACGAGGAACATGTGAAGATTGGGCGTGCCAGTCTGGAACGTGAGATTAATAAACTGGGTTTGCATTGGCCAGACCTTGATAAAATCGCTGACCGTTTTAACCAGAAAAACAGTGAAGAGATGCTGGCAGCAATCGGGCGGGGTGATGTTTCACCTATCCAGGTAGCCGCCTGTGCGCATCGTCGTCAGGCCGAGTTGCCATTAAATTTGCCTCCGCAACATCAGCCGGTCAAACGCAAGTCACGTCAATCCAAAAAGAGCACGCCGAACAATAACGTTATCGTTGATGGGGTCGGCGACTTGCTGACTACCATGGCCAAATGCTGTAAACCGGTTCCCTATGACCCGATAGTGGGCTATATCACACGTGGTCGTGGCATAACCATTCATCGTCGTGACTGTGCCATGATCCAGAGAATCGACGAGCCGGGCAGAGAACGGCTGATAAATGTTGTCTGGGCTAGTGAAGAGTCGAATGACAGTGCCTATCCGGTTGATATCCGGATTTTCGCCAATGACCGTAAATACCTGTTACGCGATATCAGCAACGTATTATCAAACGAAGATGTCGATGTTGTTGGTGTGACAACACATTCGGATAAAAAGACAGACCGGGCTACCATGCGTTTTACCATCGAGATTGAAAACCTTCGTCAGTTAAGTCGTGTGATCGAAAAGTTATCTCAGTTACCGGAAGTCATCGAGGTCAAAAGGCAGGTACGCTGAGGCGTTCGCTGGTTTCAAATTTACGCCCGGAGTTGTATCGGCATAACAAAACGCCTAAACTGCGATAATAGTTTGTCTTAAAAGGCTGATTTGTAAAAAAATTCATTGATTTTTTTATCAGCTTTCCAATATTTGTGTTTGCGGGCAGTTTAAGTTGGCAGTTTCAGAAAAAATCAACCTGATGGATCTAGACCGCAAGGGATTCGAGTCTTTTGTCGAATCACTGGGTCACAAGGCTTTTCATGGCCGCAATATCATGAAGTGGATACACAAACATGGTGTCACTGAATTTGATGCGATGAGCGATGTATCGAAAAAATTGCGTTTGCAACTGGCCCAGACAGCTGAAATCGCCATTCCAGAGATTATTTTTGAACAACCTGCCTCAGATGGCACCATTAAATGGATACTGGAATTAAACGATGGTCAGCGTATCGAAACCGTATTCATTCCGGAGGGAGACAGGGCAACATTGTGTGTTTCTTCACAGGTTGGCTGTGCGCTGAACTGTTCTTTCTGTTCCACGGCGCAACAGGGCTTCAATCGTAACCTGACAACTGCAGAGATCATTGGCCAGGTCTGGCAGGTCACTCATGAAATGAAGCAGCCGTTATCCAACGTGGTGATGATGGGTATGGGCGAGCCGCTGGCGAATTTTGACGCTGTCGTCCCGGCAATGAACCTGATGCAGGATGACCAGGCTTACATGCTGTCACGTCACCGCGTTACGCTAAGTACCTCCGGCATTGTACCGGCCATTGATAAATTGCGTGAAGTCAGCAACACGGCATTGGCTGTTTCGTTACATGCGCCCAATAATGAGCTGCGTAATAAACTGGTTCCAATCAACGAGAAATATCCACTCGAACAGTTGATACCTGCCTGCAAGGCTTATCTGCGTGGTGAAAAGCGCCGCAAGATTACCTGGGAATATGTCATGCTGGACGGCATAAACGACACGGTTAAACACGCCCGGGAATTGATTCGTTTACTCGAAGGTACACCTTCAAAAATTAATCTGATACCGTTCAACCTGTTTCCAGGTACGGATTATAAGAGCTCTCCCCGGGAACGAATCGACAAATTCAGGGAAAGGCTGGTACGCTCAGGCCTGGTTGTTATAACAAGAAAAACACGTGGTGAAGATATCGATGCTGCTTGCGGTCAGTTGGTAGGCAAGGTCAGAGATCGCAGCCGCAGACAATTAAGAGGACTAAGTCGTTGAAATACGCAAAACTGTTTTTTTCTGTTTTCACGGTTTTGGTATTGGCTGGCTGCCAGTCAAATCCTGAGTACTCAAGCAACGGAAAGAAGGAAATCAATCTTGAGACCAACAAATACATCAATAGTCCTGCCAATCTGTATATTAAGCTTGCCAAAGCCTATTATGCCCAGGGTGACCTTGAAATAGCCCTGGGTCATGCCCAAAATGCTGTCGCCAAAGATAACGGTAATCCCACAGCCCACAATATTCTGGCATTGATTTATCAAAACCTGGGGCAAACCAGTAAAGCGGAAGCTGGATTTAAGCGGGCGTTATCCATATCACCTAACGATCCCTACATTAATAATGCTTACGGACGCTTGATGTGTCATCAAGGAAAGCCTGATAAGGCATTGATTTATTTTAATAAAACCTATGATTACCCATTGTACGAAAAGAAATGGATACCAGCTGCAAATGCAGGGATTTGTGCACTTAGGCATGAAAACTTAGAAGTTGCAGAAGAATATTTACGTAAATCATTGCAAAATAATGAAAAATTCTCAATCGCCCTCTATAATATGATTAAACTATCGGTATTACAGGAAAATTACCTGATGGCCAGGGCATTTTTACAGCGTTACCTGGAAGTTGGGCGCCACGATTCAAAAACGCTATGGTGGGGTATCCTAACTGAACAACATCAGGGTGATCGCGATACACTTGAAAGTTACAAGCTTCAGCTCAGGGCCAGATTTCCTGATTCTGATGAGGCAAAGTTATTGTTTGAAATGGAAAACAACAAAAAATGAGCGCAATACCTATTCAGGAAACCGAATCAGTACTCGCGGAGCTTCCCCAGCCCAAAGGCCCGGGTGCCCGCCTGAAAGCTGCCCGCAAGTCCAGGGATATTGGCCTGGATACGGTCGCTGCGCAATTACACCTGCGCCGTGACATGCTCATAGCGCTGGAAGAAGATGATTACGATCATCTTCCTGCCCGTGTTTTCATTGTTGGCTACATGCGAAATTACGCACGCTACATAGGCCTGCCTGCTGAAGCCATCATTCAGTCACTGGATCAGTTTTTACCTCCTGAAGACAAGAGCCAGCCAGGCCTGCCGAAAGTGGGTTCAGATGCCGGCGAGGTTTTCAAGCCGTCTGCAAAGGCAAGAAAAAGTCCTTTCAGCCTCGTCAGTCTGATACTTCTGGCGGCAGCTGTTGCTGCATTTTT
>JABDQZ010000332.1 GCA_013041975.1 Gammaproteobacteria bacterium | reverse complement strand
CAAACTCCCGCTAGGATTTCGTTTTAGGTGCAAAAAGCATCCTAAAAAACGGAAATGTATTTCTGGGCAGGTCTTTACAGACGCTGCCTTTTTCTTTTTTAGGAAACAACGAAATGTCAGATCACTTGATGACAACCTATGCCAGGTTACCTGTGACCTTCACCAGGGGTGAAGGCAGCTGGCTGTGGGATGAAAACGACAAAAAATACCTGGATGCCCTTACAGGCATAGCTGTGTGCGGACTGGGTCACGCCAACAAGGCAGTTGCCAAACGTATCAGCGAGCAGGCACAAACACTGGTTCACACCTCCAACCTGTATGGTATTGCCAACCAGAAACTGCTGGGTGACAAGCTGTGCGACTTATCCGGCATGGATAATGTCTTCTTTGCCAATTCCGGTGCCGAGGCCAATGAAGCCGCTATCAAGCTGGCCAGGCTTTTTGGTCACAAGAAAGGTATCGACAAACCGGTTATTGCGGTAATGGACAACAGCTTTCATGGCCGTACCCTGGCAACACTTTCTGCCACCGGCAATCGCAAGGTTCAGGCTGGTTTTGAACCGCTGGTTCAGGGCTTTGCGCGTTTTCCCTTTGGCGACATTGAAGCACTTGAAGCGGCTGCCAAAAATGACCCGAACATCGTGGCCGTTTTGCTGGAGCCTGTTCAGGGTGAATCCGGCATCCGTGTTCCTGAAGAGGATTATCTGAACAAAATCCGCCAGCTTTGCGATGAGCAAAACTGGCTAATGATTCTGGATGAAATCCAGACGGGTATGGGGCGAAGTGGCAGCATGTTTGCCTTCCAGCATAATGGCATCACACCTGACATCATGACCCTGGCAAAAGGCCTGGGTAATGGTGTGCCTATTGGAGCTTGCCTGGCACAGGGCGAAGCCGCTTCGCTGTTTGCTCCGGGTAATCATGGATCTACTTTTGGCGGTAACCCGCTGGTCTGTGCCGCCGGTCTTGCTGTAATAGAAGAACTTGAAAACAACGACCTGGTGGATCGAGCCAATGAACTGGGCAACGCATTGATTGAGGCATTCAATCAGGAACTTGGCCATCTTGATGCAGTCAAAGAAATCCGTGGCCTGGGCCTGCTGATTGCTATTGAGCTCAACCATAACTGCACAGAACTGGTTAAAACCGCTCTGGACAACGGCCTGTTAATCAATGTCTGCTCCAATAGCAGCATTCGTTTACTGCCTGCTCTCACAATGACAGATGAAGAAGCCGAAATTCTGGTCAACAAACTGTCAGATCTAATCCGTACATTTGCCAGTCAGCAGCAAAACGCTGCCTGATCCCCCAACACAGGTACCTGAATAATGAGTGATAAACCTGTCAGACATTTTCTGTCACTAATGGATTTAACGCCACATGAACTCGATGTCCTGGTAAAACGAGGTATCGAACTGAAAGCCATGCGCAACAGAAATTTTGTGCATGAACCGTTAAAAAACAAAACGCTGGCGATGATTTTCGAAAAATCATCGACCCGCACACGCATTTCGTTCGAAGCTGGCATGACGCAGCTGGGCGGTCATGCGATGTTTCTGTCACCCCGCGATACCCAGCTTGGCCGAGGCGAACCCATTGAAGACAGCGCGCGTGTCATGTCACGCATGGTCGATGCCATCATGATACGTACTTTTGATCACGAAACAGTAGAAACCTTTGCCAAGTATTCCAAGGTTCCTGTCATCAATGCGCTGACTGATCTGCTTCATCCATGCCAGTTATTGGCTGACGTTATGACCTATGTCGAACATCGCGGCAGTATTAAAGGTAAAACAGCCACCTGGATTGGTGATGGTAATAACATGTGTCACTCATGGACAAATGCAGCCCGCCAGTTTGGCTTCAAACTCAACATCGCCTGTCCAGAAGGATACGACCCCTTGCCAGAAATCATGGACCCCGCTGCCGGACACTATGAGATCATTCGTGACCCTGTTGAAGCGGCCAAAGGCAGTGACCTGATTGTTACTGATGTCTGGGCCAGCATGGGACAGGAAGAAGAACAGCATAAACGTGAACAGGCCTTTAGCGGTTATCAGGTCAATGCTGATGTTATGTCTGCAGCGAATAACGACGCGGTGTTCATGCATTGCTTGCCTGCACATCGCGGTGAAGAAGTCACAGCAGATGTGATTGATGGTGGACAGTCTGTGGTATGGGATGAAGCTGAAAATCGTTTGCATGCTCAAAAGGCATTGCTTGAGTTCTTAATGGATTGATGTCATTACTCAAAGTTGACAATATCGCCTGCCAGTACGACGAAGAACAAGTCTTCGACTCACTGAGTTTCCACGTAAACCGTGGCGAAATCGTCAGTCTGCTCGGTCCCAGCGGTTGTGGTAAAACTACGGCCTTAAGAGCCGTTGCCGGTTTTGAAAATATTACCGATGGCAATATCCGCCTGAATGGTCATATCATCGCTGAAGCCGATGCATCAGTTCCTCCGGAAAAGAGACAGATCGGCATGGTGTTTCAGGACTATGCACTTTTTCCCCATTTAAATATCAAGCAGAACATTGCCTTTGGACTGCGCCACATGCCAAAGTCCTCACAAAAAGAGCAGGTTGATCACATGATCCATGCTGTCGGGCTGGAAGGCTACCAGCAACGTTATCCGCACGAACTGTCTGGCGGACAACAGCAGCGTGTTGCCCTGGCGCGCGCACTGGCACCCCATCCGAATTTATTATTGATGGATGAACCTTTTTCCAACCTCGATATTGAATTACGTGAACGCCTCAGCCTGGAAGTTCGTGATATCTTAAAAAAAGAAGGTATTACTGGCATCCTCGTGACCCATGACCAACATGAAGCTTTTGCCATTTCAGACAAGGTCGGCGTCATGCATAACGGAAAGATTCTGCAATGGGATACGCCTTACAATCTCTATCATGAACCTGCTCAGCGATTTGTCGCTGACTTCATTGGCCAGGGAAAATTTATCGAGGCCACAGTTGTCTCTGGCGATACTTTTGACACGACTATCGGGCGACTGACGGCTAACCGCGCCTATGCTTTTGACACAAACGCCAAAGTGGAAATCCTGCTGCGCCCTGATGACATTATCCCGGACCAAAACGGGGATATTGAGGCAATCATCATAGAAAAAGCGTTCAAGGGTGCTGAAATTCTCTACACTCTGGCTCTGCCATCAGGACAAAGTCTGTTATCATTATTTCCAAGTCATTGTAATCATGAGGTCGGAAAGAAAGTCACCGTACGTGCTGCGGTCGATCACCTGATCTGTTTCCCGATTACCAAATAGTTTTTCAACCCGGGGTAAAGTGATGAAGTTTGTTATCACCTTAATGCTGTTTTTACTGACATCGACCACAACACTGTTGGCGGCTGAATACCGTTATGTAACAGACCAGTTCAAAATCATGATGCGCACAGGTGAAAGTGCCAGCCATAAAATCAAACGTACCATCACCAGTGGCGCCCGACTGGAACTGCTCTCCAGCAATCGTGAAACTGGGTATTCAAAAGTCAGGCTGCCTTCTGGTATTGAAGGGTTTGTGTTGACCCGCCAGTTACTGAATGATCCGGTGGCACGTGAAAAACTGGCAGCTGCCAACGAACGCCTCAAAGAACTGCAGGCCGCTCCTGACCAGCTGACAGCCAAACTGTCTTCGCTCCAGGAAGAACATGCAACCCTGGTGCAAAATCATGAAATACTGGAACATGACAAAAAGAATCTAGAGCAGGAACTGTCGGGCATCAAACGTACGGCCTCTAATGCCATCCGTGTTACCAATGAACGAAATGAATTACGTCAGCAGGTCACCAACCTGACACGTGAACTGGAAGACCTCAAACAGGAAAACCGAGAACTGAGTAATGATACCGCTCAAAACTGGTTCATCATTGGAGCCGGGGTGGTTATTGCTGGCATCGTGATCGGTTTGATTCTGCCTCATCTGCGCGTGCAGAGCAGAAGAAGCAAGTCTTCGTGGGACTCATTTTAAACGGCAGGTTAAAGAGGTTTTCAACCAGGAGTTTTTCCCGTCCCCGGACTGGTTATGGGAATAATAAAGTGGATTTCAGCTCCCCGATCCGTACCTTTTACAGGACTTTCTGCCCATATCAATCCATCATGGACATTAATTATTTCTCTACAGATTGATAAGCCAAGGCCGGTACCACCAGCCTTGGAAGCCGTATTGGAACTTTGTTCGAACGTCTCGAATATTTTATCCAGTTCTTCAGATGGTATACCCTCCCCTTCGTCTGAAACGGCAAGTTCCAGTATCCCGGAAAACGCTTCGACCTGCGGCACCTCGGTCATCTTGAGCCGGATCGTACCTCCAACCGGACTGAATTTGATAGCATTCGATAGTAGATTGATAATCACCTGGCTAATAAGAGCTGGATCAAATTCACCTTCACACACCTTATCTTTATCCCACTCAATCTGAAGTGATTTTTCCAGACATAGACTTTCTACTTCAGTGCAGCATTGTACTGCCAGATCGCTTAAATCACATTTTTTGACATTCAGCCTGGTTTTTCCAGCTTCCATTTTTGACAAATCAAGCAAGGCATTAACAAGACCGGTAAGACGATTTGAGCTCACCTTGATATTTTCAAGGTATTTGCGGGCTTTCTTGTCCTCAACACGCTTTAAGGACAAATTGGTAAAACTCGCAATCGCATGCATAGGAGTGCGCAATTCATGAGACATATTTGCAAGAAACCGGGTTTTTGCTTCATTGGCATTGACTGCTTCATTTTTTGCATCTGCCAGCTCCCGGGTTCTGATTTTTACCTGTGCTTCCAGAGACTCCTGATGCGAACGTAATTCAGCTTCGGCTGTCAGCAGGGCCATAGTCATTCTGCGAAACTTAATGGCTATACCGATGACAGCCATCAATACCAATAAAATCAGCCCAAAAATAATATAAAACCTGGTCAGGTCGACTTCAGGATCAGGGTCATAAATAAATTCACCAAGATCAATGTCGCCTGTTATTTTCCCCATCTCCCTGTAGATATCCACCACGTGCTGCCAACGTCCCGGGTACATATGTCCCGGTTCAACAATATCCGGACGAGTCAACTCGTTTAACTTTTCAGCTTCAAACAAAAGATGACTCAAAGTTTTATTTTGCGAGTTGTACTTTTCATAGATAATCCGGGCCACTTCCCGCTGGTTTTTTAATGCATAATCCCAACCCTTGATTGTCGCATGCCTGAAAGCGGCAACCACTTCAGGGTGATTTTTTACCATTGCCTCATTGGTGAACAGGATATTGCCAAACAGGTCTATGCCTGAAGAGCGGGGAGAAAACAGCATATAGTCATCAGGCCTGGACTGTATATGGTAAAGCTCATTACTGGTATAGACCGCTATAGCATCCGCATCTCCCTGATCAAGTTCCTCAAGAGGCACGAAATGCTCGATTCTCTGATAGTCGCCAGAAACGATTCCCTGTGATTTGAGATAAGCATCCAGTTCTACAGCTGTATCAAAGGTAATTGCCAGTTTCTTGCCGACAAGATCATTAACACTGTTGATACCGGCAGATTTTCGTGCCAATAACCCAACGGCTGAATGCTGCATCAACGATGCAAGAGCAACCACAGGCTTATTCAGAAACCGGTCTACCACCAGTGATGAACCACTGATACCAAAATCAGCATCCCCCTGGGCAACCGGGGTTACAGGATCGACTTCAGGGCCACCTTCCCGGAACTCAACCTCAATGCCTGCATCACGGTAAAAGCCTTTTTCTTTTGCCGCAACAGGACCTGCAAACTCAAACTGGAACATCCAGTTGAACTGAATAGAAACATCGCTGGTTTGAGAATAGGCAGCAACATTGTAAGCACTGAAAATCATCAACAGTAATACAGCTGGAAAGCGGTGCATCATCCTATGCCTTTATTGCTTCCAGCAGTTAAGGAATTGATTTTTTTCATCAGTCGAGCTGAGACAGGTCCCTCACCGCCCCTTTTGCCGCCGAAGTTGTTAAAGCAGCATAGGCTTTCAAGGCTGTTGATACCTGCCGATCACGATTAACCGGTTGCCATGCAGTGTCTTTGGCATTCATGGCTTCACGCCGGCTAGCAAGTGTTTCATCGCTCACATCAAGGTTAATCGTACGATTCGGGATATCGATAATGATAATATCCCCCTCCTCAACAAGGCCAATATTGCCACCCTCAGCGGCCTCCGGTGAACAGTGGCCTATTGAAAGACCTGAGGTTCCACCGGAAAAGCGGCCATCGGTAATTAACGCACAAACCTTGCCCAGGCCCCTGGATTTAAGATAACTGGTCGGATAGAGCATTTCCTGCATACCTGGCCCGCCTTTTGGCCCTTCATACCGAATCAGCACCACATCGCCGGGCTTAATCTGGTCATTGAGGATTGCATCCACAGCTTCATCCTGACTTTCAAATATTCGAGCCGGACCGACAAAACCTCTAAGCGTGGAAGTTGGCACACTGGTCGTATAACGCAACTGCTCGGCATCAAACATGCTCATGTCGACACCTGCTGTTTTAACAATGCAGCCATCCTCGGCAATATTTCCGTAAAGAACAGCAAGCCCGCCATCCATTGAGTAAGCATTTTCAATATCCCTGATACAACCATTTTCACGATCAATATCGGCGTCAGGCCAACGTGCATCCTGACTAAAAGCCTGCTGCGTAGGTATCCCTCCAGGACCAGCCAGGTAGCGGCTTCGGGCTTCGTCAGAAGCCATCTCGCCACCGATATCCCATTCAACCAGGGCATCGCCCATGGTTTCTGCATGCACAGTATGACAATCAGCATGTAGCAGTCCGGCACGGTTAAGTTCTCCAAGAATGCCAATCACGCCACCGGCACGATGCACATCTTCCATATGGTACAAGGGAGTGGCTGGTGCCACCTTGCATAGATTGGGAACAGCACGACTGAGTCTATCCATGTCCTTCATGGTGAAATCGACTTTGGCTTCATGAGCTGCTGCCAGTAAATGCAGCACGGTGTTGGTTGAGCCACCCATGGCAATATCCAGAGACATGGCATTTTCAAATGCCTCAAACGTCGCAATATTGCGCGGCAGAACTGCAGCATCATTCTGCTCATAATACATACGGGCCATACCAACAATACGCCGACCCGCTTCGAGGAAGAGTTCCTTTCGATCAGCATGCGTAGCCAGCAATGAGCCATTGCCGGGCAAGGATAACCCTAGCGCTTCAGTCAGACAGTTCATCGAATTGGCGGTAAACATACCGGAACAGGAACCACAGGTCGGACAGGCCGAGCGTTCAATCGCCGCGACATCTTCATCCGATTCCCGCTCGTCAGCAGCAGAAACCATGGCATCAACCAGGTCCAGCTTGATTTCACCCTTGTTGGCAAGACTGACCTTACCGGCTTCCATTGGTCCGCCAGAAACAAATATCGCGGGAATATTCAGGCGCAGGGCAGCCATTAACATGCCCGGTGTGATCTTGTCGCAGTTGGAAATACACACCAGTGCATCCGCACAATGCGCATTGACCATGTATTCAACTGAATCGGCGATCAGGTCACGCGATGGCAAAGAATACAGCATGCCGCCATGTCCCATGGCAATGCCATCATCCACGGCAATGGAATTGAATTCCTTGGCGACGCCCCCGGCTTTTTCAATCTCGCGGGCAACCAGTTGCCCCATATCCTTAAGATGCACATGACCCGGTACAAACTGGGTAAATGAGTTGGCAATGGCAATGATGGGTTTATCAAAATCATCATCTTTCATACCAGTGGCACGCCATAGCGCTCTGGCTCCAGCCATGTTTCTGCCGTGAGTTGTTGTCCGGGAACGGTATTGAGGCATT
>JABDQZ010000328.1 GCA_013041975.1 Gammaproteobacteria bacterium | reverse complement strand
CCGTAATGCTGAATCCCAACACTTCGGCCTGGCACTGGCGCTCATCGAACAACGTAAATTCAAGCAAGCTCAACAGCAAATCAGTCGCCTGCTAAAGCAGCAACCACAAGAGCCGGTTTTTCTGATTTTTGACAGTCGCCTCAAAGCCATGACGGGTAAACTTTCTAGCGCGATTAGCAGTCTCGAAAAAAATGCCAAACTGTTAGCTGACAACTACAGTATTAACATGCAGCTGGCTGAACTTTATATCCAGGCAGAACAATATGACAAAGCCGTGAACCTGCTGCAATTGATTACACTGCTGCGCCCCTATGATGAACAGGTATATAAACGACTGGCAGAAGCCGCCGGCAAGAATAAAAACCTTGCAATTGCGCATGCCTATCAGGCTGACTATCTTTACCTGAATGGACAGCTCGAGGCTGCTATTAAACAACTGGAAATTGCTTTACGACAAGACAGTATCGATTTTTATCTTTCCTCAAAACTGGAAGCAAAACTGCAAAATCTGCAAGCTGAATTCAAGATACTCAAAGCCAACAAGGAAAATTAATCGTCACAGACCCGTGACTAGTTTTTGTTATCGTTCAGCAAAGCGTCAATATCCAGATCATCGATAGCATCTGTTTGCGCTGACTCTACTGATCCGGCATCATCAGTTCCTTTTTCAGCCGAGACGCCATCTCCAAAATCAGCTTCAAGATCGACCAGTTCGCTGAGAATTTCGCCTTCCTTGTCGTCCAGCGTGGTTGTCAGCATAGGTTCATCACCGATCTCCAGCAACTCATCATCAGGAACGGCGCCATCCGACAGGATATCGTCAATATCGTCTTCAGACACATCAGCTTTATCAGCCTTTTCCTCTGCATCTGACTGGGCACTTTCAAATAACGCATCAACATCCAGGTCATCTTCAGCTGTCGTGGCGGGCTCAGCAGCAGATTCCTCTGCATCAAGCTCAGTCACGATTTCGAGATCATCATCTGCGTCATCCTGGGTCAATTCGGAAACCACTTCAACTTCTTCGACTTCTTCTACTGCTCCGGCATCTGTTTCTGACTCGGATGCTTCAGAAGACTCGTCCACTTCAAACGCTTCCATGATTTTATCTTTGTCGAGCCCTTCATCCTCTTCAGAACCAAACATGGAAGAATATTCACTCAGCATACGGCCAATGGTTTCCATGGTAACTGCCAGCTCGTTTTGCAGTTCTTCATTTTTCTTTTGAAGGGCCTCCATTTCAGCAGGTTCAATACCAGCATGCTGTTCTTCAGCCGGTTGTTCGGGCGGAGCTTCAAGCTTCATGTCCAGTTCGTAATAAGGTTTGGTGGTGCCTTCAAGCGCAACATTCAAGGTAGCCAGCATCGCATCAGAACGCTTCTGGTACATGGTGGCAATGCGCTGATAAAACTTACGTTCGCGTTTATCGATTTCTGTAACCTTGGCTTCAAGCACATCCTCTTCCAGGCCATAGGCTGCCAGTCCCTTGCGAATCTCCATTTTGCGAGCTTCCCGATCAGCTTTGATTTTTTCCATTAATTCCTTAACAGATTTTTTTCCCTTGCCTTGGGCAACCATTCGATTGATCAACAGCAGAGCCAGACCGCCAGCCATCAGGAAAGTCAGCTCTCCCCAGATAATCAATACAATCGGGCTAAGTTCCATTATTTCTTGTCCTCAGCTGAAATATCTACCGTTTCTTCAAGTTCGGAATCAGCGTTTTCTACCACCATGGTTTCATCACCACCTGCATCAGCTGCGACGTCATCAAGGTCGACATCATCAAGCAATACATCGTCTTCCGCAGCACGTTTACGCATAAACCACCACAACCCACCACCAATGAGAATAAGCAACAGATTGCCTCCGCCTATTACCAGTGCGATAGTTAGCATATCGGTTTCTTCCGGCTCTTCAGTATCCGGCATGGGTTCAGGTTCAGCCTCGGGAGCAGGTTCAGGTTCTACCTGGCTTGCTTCGACCGGCTTGGGTTCTGGTATTGGCTCTGGTTCAGGCTCGGGCTCTGGTTCAGGCTCGGGCTCTTTCTCTGGTAACCCCTTGATTGCTGCTGCCTCAGGCTTGAACGTAAAATTATTACCGGAAAGGGTTTTGCCTGACACATTGATAACTGGCACCTGTCTGCCAACCAGTCCTTCCTTGTCAGCTACACCCTCGAAAATCCCATCCGGTGTCAAGGTAAATTCAATATGCCTACGCTTGCCATTTTCATCTTCAAGCCAGGCATCAATGCTGCCGCTGCCTTCCTCAACCACTTCAGGCTCCAGATAAACCAGGTAGACTGCCGCCGTTGCCGCATCGCTGTCGTCAACCGTTAACTTAACTGGCTGTACTATCTGGGTCGCCTGACGGCGTTGCCTGACAAAAGTCTTGCCATCAGCATTAATGACAAGTTCCACTTTACCCTTGGACAGGCCTTCACCGAGATTCACACTAAACTTGCCATCACCTTGCGAATGCAAGGGGCGCGCTTCCGTTGCTTCACCCTTAAAAATTTGCGAGGTTGAAACCTGGACGACATCCAGAAACTGGGGATCGGCAACGGCTTCACCTTTTTCAGTAAAGTACACTTCAACCGGAATAAACTCACCTATGGCCATGCGATTAGGCACATCCGTGGTAATCATTTTCAGATCGGTGACAACTGTAACCCGGTTATCAGGGTCCATGGCGGCAACAATGCTCCATTCACCGGTTTCAGGACGGGAAATCGTGATCAGGTCATAGCCTTCATCACGATGCCAGTCGACATTGGTTGGCGGATTATTGGCATCAAAACTGGCTCCCGATGGCGTAGTCACCCTGGTAGGCTTGCGCGGATCCTTGTTGAAAACCAGCAAGGTGGCTTCTTCGATACTTTCATCCAGCTGGAATTTGTTGCCTACCAATGGAACAGAATCCGGTTTGCTCACTTTCTCAAACATACGCAGGAAAACACGCTGTAATTCATCTGCGTTGTTGACCTGTTCATACCATCCATCGGTCATGTTGGAGAGCGCACTCATCAGTTCATGATCAGCTCTTTCCGAAAGTGCAATTGTATGGATTTTTCCTCCTGCTACCTTGATCCTGGGACCAATTTCAGCAAGGATTCGCTGGCGTGAATCAGCATTCTCACGCTTGTTTTTTGAAACATCGACCATGCCATCAGTGAGCAGGATGATATTTCTGCGATACTGGTCCGTGTCTTTATCCCAGTCGGCGGTGGCGCGTGTCAGCACATCTTCAATGTTGGTAAACTGACCTGGCGAACTGATTCTTTCGGAAATGCTTCTGGCTCGTTTTTTCCAACTGTCATTGATCACACCGAGCGGTACCAGCATGTTGGTATACTGTGCGAATGTCCA
>JABDQZ010000327.1 GCA_013041975.1 Gammaproteobacteria bacterium | reverse complement strand
ACAACGGTGAGCACAGTGTTGGGCTCAACATCACTGGATGGCTGCATCGCCATGGCCTGATGAAATTCAGGATTGAACGGTTCACCCACAGGGTTGATTTCCTCTATATCGAACTTACCCATGACATCAGTGAGGAGTTTCAGGGTCAGCTCAGTGCCTTCTACCAGCTTGGCAACATCAGCGCCTTCATCCTGCGCTGCGGTTAAACCCAATTCCATGCTGTCTCTGACCGGTAACAATTCGTTAACGAACTTTTCAATGGCAAATTTGTGCGCATTTTCCAGTTCGCGGGAATGACGTTTTTTCAGATTTTCTGATTCTGCACGTGCACGGATCACCATTTCCCAGTGTTCATCGGCTTTTGCCCGGGCATCTTCCAGTAGCAAATGCAGTTTCTCGGCTGAATGTTCAACAGCCTCCTCTTCAGAATCAACTTGCTCTTCCACCTCAGCTACTGCTTCAGCTACAGTTTCTTCCTCGGAAACTGATTCCGGGACTTCTTTATCCTGTTCCATTAAAACCTCAAGAATATTAAATAATTATTTGATTAATAAGAAAAAAATAAAATCAGAAAAAACTGATTGTAGAAATTTTGCCTTTATATGGGGATGATTATTGATGTTTCAAGGCCGAACCTAATAATTTTGCCGTAATATCGACAATCGGGATAACTCTTTCGTAAGCCATGCGTGTCGGGCCGATAACGCCAAGTACGCCAGCCACCTCATTGTCCAGCTCATAAGGTGCGGTGACCACACTGCAATTACCCAGCGTATCGTAGCCTGATTCCTCTCCAATGAAGATCTGCACACCTTCTGCATTCATGGCCTTGTCGAGTAAATGTAATATCTGGCTTTTCTCGGCAAAGGTATCGAAAAGGGTTCTCAGGTTTTCGATATTGCTCAGCTCATCAAAGTCCATCAGGTTGGTCTGCCCTGCCAATACGTAATCACCATGTGAAGAGTCACTGTCATCAAAAACCTTGTTGGCGATTGAAATCGCATCAGCCATTAGATCATTCATCTGCTTCTGGGTATCTTCCATATCACCGATCAGCAACCTGCGGATGGAATCCAGCGGTTTGCCGGAATACTGCGAATTCAGAAAATTAGCCGCCTGCTCAAGCTGGCTGGGCGAAAAACCTGACTGGGTTTCGATAATTTTATTATGAACCTCACCTTCGCTGGTAATCAGTATGGTCAGCACACGATTTCCAGACAAAGGCAGGAATTCTATCTGGCGATAAGCTATCGTAGAGTGTCTTGGCATCAGTACCACCCCTGCCATATGGGTCATGCTCGACAGCATGGTAGATGCTGACTCGACAAGATTACGGGGATCGGCGATTGTCTTCAGTTGTGATTCTAGCTGTCCGATTTCGACGAGTTCGAGCGGTTTGATGGTCAACAGGGAATCAACAAAAATTCTGTACCCGGAACTGGTGGGCACCCTGCCCGCCGAGGTATGCGGAGAATTAACCAGGCCCAGCTCCTCAAGATCCGACATCACATTACGAATAGTGGCCGGGCTTAAATCCATGCCGGCATCCTTGGCAAGGGTGCGCGAACCAACAGGCTGACCTTCCCTTATATAGCGTTCAATCAACACTTTTAAAAAGTGCTGGGCGCGTTCGTTGACTTCCAGTTGGTTGTTATTATCTTGCTGCACGTGAAATTTCTATCTGTTAAATTGGCACTCTACTTCTCAGAGTGCTGATTTAACTGATTATGGTTGGCTATTTTGCCAGAGTCAAACCTGATAAAACCTAACCCCACTTCGGATGAATCAGGAAAGGCAGAAAAACACATGTCAGACAAATGTTGGCGTAAAAAAATGCCCATGGTAACTTTGCAGGCATGAACTTTAAAAACATTGGCATAGTCGGCAAAAGCGGCGAACAGGCACAGAATACCCTTAATGTTCTGATTGAATACCTGGGCAAGCGTGGAACGAATGTCTGCATCGAAAAGAAGACCTCGGATAACCTGAACAATTCCCGCATTCCTGTTCTGGACAAGTCCACCTTGTGTGCTGACAGTGATCTGATCATCGTTGTCGGCGGAGATGGTACTTTGCTAGGTACTGCCCGAGAGGCGGTGCATCATGATACGCCCGTACTTGGCATTAACCTCGGACGACTGGGATTTCTTGTCGATATTTCACCTGATGACATGCATAACTCACTGGACCAGGTGTTTAATGGCAACTATGGAACGGATAAACGCAGCCTGCTGGAAGTCAGTTTTGATGATGACTCACAATACCATGTAGCATTTAATGATATTGTTTTGCACAAATGGAATACGGCTCGCCTGATTGAATTTGAAACCTTCATCAACCATCAGTTTGTTGATCGGCAACGTTCAGACGGTTTGATTATTTCAACACCCACCGGGTCAACGGCCTATGCCTTGTCGGGTGGGGGGCCACTGATTCACCCTGCCCTGGATGCAATAGCACTGGTGCCAATTTGTCCGCACACGTTAAGCAATCGCCCGATTGTTATTGATGCGGCTTCGAAAATAGAAATCCGGGTTTGCGAACACACACCGCAGGACCATCTGCGGATTACCTGTGATGGACAAAACAGCCTGCCAATAAAAAATACCCAGAGCAGCATATTAATCCAGAAACACGATAAGCAGGTCAGGCTCATTCATCCTCCGGGTCATGATCATTTCCAGATATTGAGGAACAAACTGGGCTGGGGAAAACACCACACCAACTGATCATGCTTACTTCGATCTCAATTAAAAACCTGGCCATTGTTGAACAACTGGAACTGGACCTGTCTACCGGTATGTCAGCTCTCACTGGCGAAACAGGTGCTGGCAAATCCATTCTGATTGATGCGCTGGGTCTGGCATTGGGCAATAAAGCTGATAAAGGCCTGGTGCGTAATGGCAGCAAGCGTGCCGAAATCAATGCTGTGTTTGACATTACTGAAAATCATGAAGCACTTGGCTGGCTTAAACAACATGAACTGGATGATGGCCATGAATGCATTTTGCGCAGGGTGGTTACCACAGATAATCGTTCAAAAGCCTTTATTAATGGCACACCCACGACACTGAAACTGCTGCAATCCCTGGGTAATTTCCTGGTAGAAATTCACGGACAGCATGCCCATCAAAGACTGTTGAACACCACCTTCCAGTTAACCAGCCTGGATCAATTTGCCGGCCATCATGAACTGCTAGAAAATACCGCTGCAGCATTTACCCATTGGCAGACAAGCAGACAACAGTATCAGCAACTGCTCAGTGATGAGCAGGACCGGGCATCACGACTGGATTTGCTGCAATTCCAGTTTCAGGAACTGCAACAACTGAACCTGCAACCCGGTGAGACAGAGCAGCTTGAGAATGATTTCAAAACCCTGTCGAATGCCGACAAACTGATCCAGGGTTGCTATGCCATTTCTTCGCAACTGTATGATAATGACAATGCCATCCACAATGCTGTTTCCAGTTTGCAAAATCAGCTGACTGAT